>NZ_JBIUWQ010000005.1:0-169507 GCF_044743525.1 Pseudomonas sp. NPDC087598
ATGATTTATCAGAATCATTATGTAGCAACATCACAAGTCTGGACAACATTCAAAGATCATAATCTAATACAGCTAGCCCATCGGTTAGTTGATCCCTGGCACCGAAACCAGGACGTCAGCGGTCGCCCGTGAGAAGTACGGGGTCATGCGTCTGTTGCATGTAGTCGTGTTGACTAACTGCTACGCAATAGCGTCACAACGAGGAGAAGCAGCGAAAACCGGGAGGCTCCTTGACGACATTTACCGTGTCGACCACAAGCGTCTTGAGAATTTTCGCCAGCGCTTCTCGTCCTTGTACTGGACGTTCAGGCCAGGTCAGCTTCTTCAATCTGCCTTGTGGGCAGCGTGTATCCGGAAAAAACAACTCGGCGGTCAGACGAGTTTGCTCAAGCTTGTAACCAAGTGTTCCCGATCGGGGAACGTCTTCATCATGCAAAAGCAAAACGACGCCGTCAACGGTTTTGTAGTGATTATTTTTGAGCACTACATATTGTCGGACAAAGCTGTTCTGGAATGAGAAAGGATCCGTTCAGGCAACGGAAAAAGGCGCGTGCAGGGCGTAGAAGGTGCACGGATAACCGTCCACTTCGCGCTGCTGCGAGGTGAATTCGCCGCCACTTAATTCAGGGATCAGCCGTGCCCAGAAGCGCTGCGCAGGCAGGTTGGCGTCGATGTGGAAAATTTGCCACTGACCGGGGATTTTGCTCAAGAGGGCAGAGACGACAAACTGCGCGACGCCTTGGCCACGAAAGCGTCGTGCGAGAAAGAAGTAGCCGATGTTGTGCTCGGCGCCAGGAATGTGGGTGTCGTTATCTACGGTTACGAAACCGGCGAGTTCGCCGTCGACGCGAATAAGGAAAGGTCTGGTGGCTGGATGGCGCCAGTAATCGTCTTTTGGCTGGATGCTGTAGAAGCCATGCTCGGCGAGTTTCAGCGGCAGCCATTGACTGAAGTCGTACATGTAGAACTGCATCAGGTTTTCCAGGGTTTGCAGTTCATCGCGCTGGGCGGGGTGCAGTTCGATGGTGGGCATTGGGTGAACTCCGGCAAAGGCATCCCATCAGTGTGGACTCAAGACCCAAAGTCCCCTTTGCCACAGGATACGTCGTCGTTACTTGGCGGTGCGTTTGGTTGTGCCGGTGGTTTTGCTGCGAGTCGATTTGCGTTTCTTCTTCCATGGTGCAGTTGCTTTGCCGGCAGGCGGTGGGCCGCTGATGGTCAGGCTCAGGCCTGAGCAGCGGGTCACTTGTTTGCTCATCCACGCTGCCTGTTTGGTGACGAACTCTTCGAGGCTCATCTCGCCGCTCTGCACCATGTCCAGTGCCTGTTCCCAGATTGCCGTGGTGCCGGGGTCGGCGATTGCGCGGGGCACGGCGTCGATCAGGCTGAAAGCCGCAGGTGTTGCGGCGAGAGCCTTGCCGTTTTTCACCAGATAGCCGCGATCCAGCAAACCCTGAATGATCGACGCACGGGTGGCTTCGGTGCCGATGCCGGTGGTGTCCTTGAGTTTCTGTTTGAGCAGTGGATCCTCGACCAGTTTGGCGACGTTCTTCATCGCCTTGATCAGATCGCCCTCGGTGTAAGGCTTGGGCGGTTGCGTCCACAAATCCTTGAGCTTCACCCCGGCGATGGCGCACTCGATGCCCTGGCTCAGCGTCGGCAAGGTTTGCGGTGCCGGCGCCTCACGGCCCTTGGCCGGGGCGAGAGCTTCGGGCAAGGCACGTTTCCAGCCCGGTTCGATGATCTGCTTGCCGACAGCGCGCAGCGCTTCACCGGCGCAATCGAAATCAGCCTGGGTACGATCATATTCATGATTGGGCAGAAACTGCGCCAGATAACGCGCGCGGATCAGTGTGTAAACCGCACGGTGTTTGCCGCTCAGGCGTTCCAGGTTTTTCGCGGCGGCGGTCGGGATGATGCCATGGTGCGCGCTGACCTTGGCATCGTTCCATGCCCGGGAACGGCGCTGCGGATCAAGAAAACCATTGAGCGCCTCAAGGCTCGGGTCGGCCTGACGCAGCGCTGCCAGAATCCCCGGCGCCTCGCTGTGCTGACTCAGGGGTAGAAAACCGCAATCGCTGCGCGGGTAGGTAACGACTTTGTAGGTTTCATAAAGCGCTTGGGCGATGTCGAGGGTCTCCTGCGCGCCGAGGCCAAGCTTCTTCGAGCAGACTTCCTGCAAGGTGCCGAGGTCGAAGGGCAGGGGCGCCACTTCGCGCATCCGCTCGGTGCGCAGTTTCACCACGCGTGCACTGGCGGCACTGTTGATGGCCGCTGCCGCTTGTTGCGCCAGTGCCTGATTCAAGCAGCGCTCCTGATCGTCGCAAGCGTCCGACGGCGCCCGCCACTGCGCGGTAAACGGCGTCCCTTCGTGCAGCAACTCGACGTCGATCGCCCAAAATGGCACCGGTACGAAATCGGCGATGCTGCGATCACGATCCACTACCAGCCGCAATGTTGGTGTCTGTACCCGACCGACTGGCAACACGCCTTGATAACCCGACTGCCGGCCGAGCAGGGTGAACAGGCGACTCATGTTCATGCCGATCAGCCAGTCCGCCCGGGAGCGACCGAGTGCCGAGTGATACAGGCTGAAAGTCTCGGCGCCGGGTTTCAACGCGGCCAGTGCCTTGCGGATCGACGCCTCGTCGAGCGCCGACAGCCAAAGCCGGCGGATCGGCCCGCGATAACGACAATGTTCGACCAGTTCCCGGGCAATCATCTCGCCCTCACGGTCGGCGTCGGTGGCGATGATCAGTTCGCTGGCCTCGCCAAGCAGACGCTTCACTGCTTTGTACTGGCTGGCGGTGCGCGGCTTGACGGTCATTTTCCACTTGTCCGGAATGATCGGCAGATCCGCCAGCACCCAGCGCTTGTAGCGGGCGTCATAGGCATCCGGCGGCGCGGTTTCCAGCAGGTGGCCGATGCACCAGGTCACCGTGACGTCCGTTCCCAGCCAGCAGCCGTCGCCGCGCCGTTTGGCGCCGAGCACGGCCGCAATGTCTTTGGCCTGGGAAGGTTTTTCACAGAGGTACAGCCGCATAACCACCATCGTCGATCAATGTCCGCAGAGGTGCACAGAATGGCCGGAGTTGGCGCCACGGGCAACTTTTATCTGTATGGATATACAGATAAAAGACATTGCAGGAAGTGACGGGCAATACCGGGACGCTGCACAGCACTATCGAGAAATTGATTAGCACCCTGTTTGCGCCTGTGTCAGGTTTTTCGGCGATTCACACACGCGAGTGACAGGACGATCTCGCCAGAAGATCGCCGTGGTCTGTCAACACTGACTACTCAGAAACAAGGAAGTCCACCATGGCTCAAGCCAAAGCGAAAACCAGCAGCGCCTACGATGAAATCAACACATTCAGCCACTTGTATGATCGTGGTGTCGGGCTGGTCAATGGCAAACCGTCGTTCACCGCCGATCAGGCCGCTGACGAAATCCTGCGCAAGAACCTGTCGTGGGGCGACAAGAACGCTGACGGCAAAATCGACCTCAGCTACACCTTCCTGACCGAGAAACCTGCGAACTACAACGCGAAGCTCGGCAACTTCAGCGAGTTCAGCGCCCTGCAGAAGGCGCAAGCCGTGCTGGCCATGCAATCCTGGGCCGACGTCGCCAACGTCACGTTCACTGAAGGCAAGGGTGGCGACGGTCATATGACCTTCGGCAATTATGACGTCAGCACCGGCGGCGCCGCCTTTGCCTATCTGCCGAGCGGCAGCAGCTACGACGGCCAGTCGTGGTATCTGATCAACAACCAGTATCAGGTCAACAAAACCCCTGACACCAACAACTACGGGCGTCAGACCCTGACCCACGAAATCGGCCACACCCTCGGCCTGTCACACCCGGGCGCCTACAACGCCGGCAATGGCAACCCGACTTACGCGGACGCCAAGTACGCCGAAGACACCCGCGGCTACAGCCTGATGAGCTACTGGAGCGAAGCCAACACCGACCAGAACTTCAGCAAGGATGGCAGCGGTGCGTACGCGTCGGCGCCGTTGCTGGACGACATCGTCGCGGTGCAGAAACTCTACGGCGCCAACTATGCGACCCGCGCTGATGACACGACGTACGGGTTCAACTCGAACGCCGGGCGCGATTACTACAGCGCGACCTCTGCTTCTTCGAAAGTGGTGTTCTCGGTGTGGGACGGTGGCGGTAACGACACGCTGAATTTCTCTGGTTTCAGCCAGAACCAGAAGATCAACCTCAATGAAGGCTCGTTCTCCGACGTTGGTGGTCTGGTCGGCAACGTCTCGATTGCTTATGGCGTGACCGTGGAAAACGCTATGGGTGGTTCGGGCAATGACTTGCTGATCGGCAATGCGGCGGCCAACTATCTGTCTGGCGGTGCCGGTAACGACATTATTTACGGCGGTGGCGGCGGTGATACGTTGTTGGGCGGCGCGGGTGCAGACACTTTTGTATTCGGTGCGGCGAGTGATTCGACCAACAACCAGCCGGACTGGATCATGGATTTCCAGAGTGGTCTGGACAAGATCGACCTGTCGGGCATTGCCGGGTTTGCTTCGGGTGCGGCCACGCTGAACTTTGTCAACGGTTTCACCGGGCATGCAGGCGATGCGATTCTGACTTACTACGCGCAGAGCGGGCAGACCACGTTGCTGGTTGACCTGACCGGGCAAGGTGAGATTGATTTTGCCGTGGGTGTGGTGGGGCAGGCGGTGACAACTGACATTGTTGCGTGATTTGCTGACTCTGTAGATTCAGGGCATGCATGCCTCCTGTGGCGAGGGAGCTTGCTCCCGCTCGGCGGCGAAGCCGTCGCAAAATCGAAATTCGCGTTATACCTGACACACCGCGATTGCTGATTTTGGGGCCGCTTCGCAGCCCAGCGGGAGCAAGCTCCCTCGCCACAGTTCGTTCATGTCCTTGGAGAAACCCATGAAAAGCTCCGGCCCCAGCCCCGTCATCTCCCTCGAAGAACTCCCAGGTTGCCTGCTGGTGAAATTCCACGGTATCCAGGTTGCCGCCTCTTCCCACGTGCTGGTCCTCAACGAGGCCAACTATCCGCCGGTGTACTACGTCCCTCGCGAAGACATCGACGAAAAATATTTCGCCCGTACCGACCACACCAGTTATTGCCCGTACAAGGGCGATGCCAACTACTTCAGTCTGCAGGTGCCGGGGCATGAGGGGGCGAATGCGGTGTGGACTTACGAGCATCCGAAAGTGTCGGTGACGGCGATCCGTGACTATGTAGCGTTTTATCCGGATCAGGTGAAGTTCGAGGTGATCAAGGCTGACGCCTAAGACACAAATCTGTGATCGTGTGAATCCCCTGTGGCGAGGGAGCTTGCTCCCGCTGGGTTGCGCAGCGACCCCAAACCCAGGAAATGTGCTGTATCAGGCACACCTCGGTAGCAAGGTTTGCGACTGCTGCGCAGTCGAGCGGGAGCAAGCTCCCTCGCCACAGAGAAGCTGACTTGACCTGGAATCAGTTCTTGTCGAGATCGATATTCTTCGTCTCGCGCAAACAGATCATTCCCACCACCAGGCTCACCCCGGTGATCAACACCGGATACCACAGCCCATAGAAAATATCCCCGGTGTACACCACCAGCGCAAACGACACGGTCGGCAGGAAACCGCCAAACCAGCCGTTGCCAATGTGGTAGGGCAGTGACATCGAGGTGTAGCGGATGCGGGTCGGGAACAGCTCGACCATCAGCGCTGCCAGCGGGCCGTAGCACATGGCGGAGATAATGATCAGCGCGACAATCAGCGCGACGATCATCGGTTTGTTGATCTGCTGCAAGTCAGCCTGTTGCGGGTAGCCGGCGAGGGTGATCGCGCCGCGCAATGCCGCTTCTTCGAAGCCGTCGAGTTTCACGTCGCCCACGCTGACTTGCACAGCGCTGCCGGCCGGCGCAGCGGCGCTGGAGTAGGGCAGGCCTTGCTTGACCAGGAAGGTTTTGACCTTGTCGCACGGGCTGTCGAATTTGGCTTTGCCCACCGGATCGAACTGGAACGTGCAGGTCGCCGGATCCGCCAGCACGGTGATCGGTGCCTGACGGCTGGCCTGATCGATTGCCGGGTTGGCGTAATGCGCCAGGGATTTGAAGATCGGGAAGTACAGCGCTGTCGCCAGCAACAGGCCGAGCATCAGCACCGGTTTGCGTCCGACCTTGTCCGACAGCCAGCCGAAAATGATAAAGAACGGCGCACCGATCACCACGCTGATGATCAGCAAGGTGTTGGCCACGGCCGGGTCCATTTTCAGAAACTGGGTGAGGAAGAACAACACGTAAAACTGCGCCGCATAGAAGGTCACCGCTTGACCGGCGTTGATGCTGAACAGAGCGATCAGCACGACTTTGAGGTTTTCCCATTTGCCGAAGGATTCGCGGATCGGCGCTTTCGAGGTTTTGCCTTCCTCCTTCATTTTCAGGTATGCCGGCGACTCATGCAGGCTCAGACGAATCCAGGTGGAAATGCCCAGCAGCACGATGGACAGCAGGAATGGAATCCTCCAGCCCCACACTTCAAATTGGTCGCCCGTAAAGTAGCGGCAACCGAGCACCACCAGCAGCGACAGCAGCAGGCCGAGGGTCGCGGTGGATTGAATCCAGCTGGTGTGGAAACCGCGCTTGCCGATCGGCGCATGCTCCGCCACATAAGTCGCGGCACCGCCGTATTCGCCGCCGAGTGCCAGGCCCTGAAGCATGCGCAGCACCACCAGAATGATCGGCGCAGCGATGCCGATGCTGGCGTAGGTCGGCAACAGACCGACGCAGAACGTCGCCACGCCCATCAGAATGATCGTCGCGAGAAAGGTGTATTTACGCCCGATCATGTCCCCCAACCGACCGAACACCAGCGCCCCGAATGGCCGCACGATAAAGCCTGCAGCGAACGCCATCAGCGCAAAGATGAACGCCGTGGTGTCGTTGACCCCGGCAAAAAACTGCTTGCTGATCACCGCCGCGAGGGCGCCGTAGAGGAAAAAGTCATACCACTCGAACACCGTCCCCAGTGATGAAGCGAAGATGACTTTCTGCGTGGCATTGCTGGTGCTGGCGCCGCTCGTGGCGTCCAGCGGCTGAGCGTGTTCTGACATATCGGTATCCCTCACAGTGATTGTTTTTGTTGTTCCACTGGTGCTGCGTGTCCGGGTGATGCGCGATGCCTTGAATCTGCTGATGATTCTTGTGGGAGCGAGCCTGCTCGCGATAGCGGTGTATCAGCCAACAGAGATGTTGAATGTTATTCCGTCATCGCGAGCAGGCTCACTCCTACAGGGGTTGTGTTTACAGCATTAGGGTTGAGGATCAGTTGTGCCGCTTTTTCGGCAATCATCAGCGTAGGCGAACAGGTGTTGCCCGAGGTGATGCGCGGCATGATCGAGGCGTCGGCGATGCGCAGGCCGGGAACGCCGTGCACACGCAACTGCGCATCAACCACCGCGTCGCCGTCATTGCCCATGCGGCAGGTGCCGACCGGGTGAAAAATCGTCGTGCCGATTCTCGCGGCGGCTTCGTGCAGTTGCGCTTCACTTTGCAGGCTGTCACCGGGCAGGTACTCCACCGGTTTGAACGCTTGCAGGGCAGGGGCGCTGACGATGCGTCGGGTCAGACGGATCGCATCGGCGGCTACGCGCAGGTCTTCGGGATGGCTTAAATAGTTGGGCTGAATCAGCGGCGCTGCTTGCGGATCCGCCGAGCTGATCTCGATGCGACCGCGGCTCTGCGGACGCAGATCGCACACCGAAGCGGTGAACGCCGGAAAGCTGTGCAACGGCTCGCCAAAGCGCTCCAGCGACAATGGCTGCACGTGGTATTCAAGATTGGCTGAAGTCTGCTCCGGCCCGGATCGGGCAAACGCGCCGAGCTGACTCGGCGCCATCGACAACGGCCCGCTACGGTCGTACAGATAACGCAGGCCCATGCCCATCTTGCCCCACACGCTGCCGGCGATCTGGTTGAGGGTGCGGGCGTTTTCCAGTTTGTAGATCAGCCGCAGTTGCAGGTGATCCTGCAGATTGCCACCCACTCCTGGCAACTCATGAATAACGCCGATACCGAGGCGTTCCAGCAGCGGACGCGGGCCAATCCCCGAGCGCTGCAAAATGCTCGGCGAACCGACAGAGCCGGCGCACAACACAATCTCCTTGCGCGCCTTGAAGCTTTTCGCCTGACCTTCGTGGCGAGCGCTGACCTTCGATGCGCGACCACCCTCCAGCAGCACGCGATCCACTTCAACTCCGGTCAGCACCGTCAGATTCGGCCGGTTTCGAATCGGCTTCAAAAACGCCTTCGCCGCGTTCCAGCGCACGCCGGCCTTCTGGTTGACCTGGAAGTAACCGCAACCTTCGTTGTCGCCCTGATTGAAGTCGTCGATGCTGGCGATGCCGCTCTGTTCGGCCGCACTGCGGAACGCATCCAGAATCGGCCACGACAGCCGCTGCTGTTCGACCCGCCATTCACCTTTGGCGCCGTGAAATTCGGCGGCGCCGGCAAAGTGGTTTTCACTTTTTTTGAACAAGGGCAGAACATCGTTCCAGGTCCAGCCCGGATTGCCTTGGGCTGCCCAGCCGTCGTAGTCGTCTGCCTGGCCGCGCATGTAGATCATGCCGTTGATCGAAGAACAGCCGCCGAGCACTTTGCCGCGTGGATAGCTCAGGGCGCGACCTTGCAGGCCGGGTTGCGCCTCAGTCTTGAAGCACCAGTCGGTGCGCGGGTTGCCGATGCAGAACAGGTAGCCGACGGGGATATGAATCCAGGCATAGTTGTCGCGTCCGCCGGCTTCGAGCAGCAACACGCGCTGCTGCGGATCCGCCGACAGCCGATTGGCCAGCAAGCACCCGGCAGGGCCGGCGCCGACCACGATGTAGTCGTATTCATCGAGGGAAGTCTGCATTCCCTGACCTCGCTTTTTGTTTTTATTGTCGGACACTCTAGTTGTTAGCTTTCGTCAAAAGAATGTTAGTTTTTGCGCAGCCGCTGTGCGTTTTTAAACAGCCTTGATTGACCATAGCTGACAAGGACACCCCATGTTCGACTGGAACGACCTGCGGTTCTTTCTCGAGTTGCAACGCAGCGGCCGCCTGCTCACCGCCGCCCGACGCCTGAACACCACGCACGCCACCGTCGCCCGCCACATCGAGGCCATCGAAAAAAGCCTCGGCACCGCGCTGTTCGTCCAGCACGCCCAAGGCTACGAAATGACCCCGGCGGGGGAGGCGCTGCTCAAACACGCCGAAGCCATGGAAAACGTCGCGTTGCTGGCCCAGGAAGAGATCACCCAATCCACCGCGCCACTGGGCAAGATTCGCGTTGGCGTGACTGAAGGTCTGGGCATCAAGTTTCTCGCCAGCCGCATGATCGGTTTGTTCGAACGCTATCCGGGTCTGGAAGTGGAGTTGGTCGCCGTGCCGCGCTTCGTCAGCATCCTCAACCGCGAGGCAGAGATCAGCATTCATCTGGAACGCCCGTCGGCAGACATGCTGGTCACCCGCAAACTCACCGACTACCGTCTCGCGCTCTACGCCAGCCAGCGTTATCTCGACAAAGCACCGCCGCTGCAAAGCCGCGAAGACCTCGGGCGGCATGCGTGGATTGGTTACGTCGATGATCTGCTGTTCAGTCAGGAATTGATGTTCCTCAACAGCTTCTGCCGCAGCCCTCGCGTTGTGTTCCATAGCACCAGCGTCATCGCCCAGCAGGAAGCGGCGCGCTCGGGATTGGGCATTGCGGTGTTGCCGTGCTACATGGCCGCTTCCGACCCGGATCTGGTCGCGCTGCTGCCGGATGAAAGCATCGAGCGCAGTTACTGGATCAGTACCCGGCGTGAATTGCACAAATCGGTGCGGCTGCGGGTGGTCTGGGATTATGTCGTCGGCCTGTGTGAAGCAGAGCAGGGCCTGTTACTTGGATAGCCCTGCCCACATCAAAACCTGTGGGAGCGGGCTTGCCCGCGATGACGGACTGACATTCAACATCTGCTTGGCTGACCCACCGCTATCGCTGGCAAGCCCGCTCCCACAGGGTTCTTTGGTGTGGATCAAACTTGCGGTTGAATAATATATGGATATCCGTATATTCGGTTTTCCATATGTAATGATCGCCCCCACATGATCACGCCCCCGGAAGTCTTCAAAAGCCTGGCCGACGAAACCCGCGTCCGCGCCACCCTGCTGATCGCCGATCAAGGCGAACTCTGTGTCTGTGAGCTGATGTGCGCCCTCGACGACAGCCAACCGAAAATCAGCCGTCACCTCGCGCAACTGCGCAGCAATGGCTTGCTGCTTGATCGCCGTCAGGGCCAGTGGGTCTATTACCGCCTCAATCCCGATTTGCCGGACTGGGTTCACCAGATCCTGCAAGTGACGTCGCAGGCCAACGCCGACTGGCTCAAAGACAACGCTTCACGCCTGCAGAACATGGACGGTCGTCCCGTGCGTGAAGCTGCCTGCTGCTGAATCCAACTGACAGGTGCCATCCATGCGAGTGCTGTTCATGTGCACGGCCAATAGCTGCCGCAGCATCCTTTCTGAAGCCATGTTCAATCATTTGGCCTCAGCGGGATTCACTGCGGTGAGTGCTGGCAGTTTTCCCAAAGGCCAGGTATTGCCGCGCAGCCTCTCGACGCTTGAGCGGGCGGGTATTTCCACCGACGGCTTGCACAGCAAAGGTAACGACGCCTTCGAAGACAACCCACCCGACATCGTCATCACCGTCTGTGACAAAGCCGCCGGCGAAACCTGTCCGGTGTACTTCGGCCCGGCGCTGAAATCCCATTGGGGGCTGGAAGATCCATCCGAAGTCAGCGATGACGAAGCGCAAATAGATGCAGCGTTCCGCGCAACACTGGCGCGCATCGAACAACGCTGCAAAGCCTTCCTCGAACTGCCTTTCAACCGTCTCAGCCGCGACCAGCTCAAGCATGAGCTTGATCGCATCGGCACGCTCTAAGGAGGACTACTGATGTCTGAGCATCTGCCCAACCTCGATCCAAGCCTGATCGAAGCTTTCAAAACCTCGGCCTCGGGCGAACACAAACCGCGCATCCTGTTGCTTTATGGCTCGACCCGCGAACGCTCCTTCAGCCGTTTGCTGGTGGAGGAGGCCGCACGCTTGCTCGAACACTTTGGCGCCGAGACGCGCATCTTCAACCCGTCCGGTTTACCGCTGCCGGATGATGCGCCGGTCGATCATCCCAAGGTGCAGGAACTGCGCGATCTGGTGCTGTGGTCGGAAGGTCAGGTCTGGTGTTCGCCGGAGCGTCACGGTGCGATGTCGGCGGTGTTCAAGGCGCAGATCGACTGGATCCCGCTGGAGCTCGGCGCGGTTCGCCCGACTCAGGGCAAAACCCTGGCGGTGATGCAGGTCTGCGGCGGCTCGCAGTCCTTCAACGTGGTCAATCAACTGCGCGTGCTGGGCCGCTGGATGCGCATGTTCACCATCCCCAACCAGTCTTCGGTGCCCAAGGCCTACATGGAATTCGACGAAGCCGGGCGGATGAAGCCTTCGCCGTTCTACGACCGCGTGGTCGATGTGATGGAAGAACTGGTGAAGTTCACCGTGCTGCTGCGCGACCGTCAGGACTTTCTGGTCGATCGTTATTCCGAGCGCAAGGAAAGCGCCGAGCAACTGATGACGCGGGTCAACCAGCGGTCGATATGAAAAAAGCCGTCGGCCTCATCTGACGAACGTTGCACAAACCTTCTAGCCTCGATTCGCCAATTGTGGATTACTGGCCCCAGCCCATCACCGTATTCAAGCCATGAGCAACTGGATCAACCTCAGCCACGACCGCGAAACCGGCATCGAAACCCTGCACGCGCATTTCGCCGGGCACGCGCACGCCTACGATCCGCACTGGCACGAAACCTACCTGATCGGTTTCACCGAGCAAGGCGTGCAGCGCTTCAACAGCCGCAGGGCGCGGCATGACAGCACGCCGGGCAAGGTCTTCATGCTTGAACCCGGTGATATCCACGACGGTGATGCGCCGAGTCCCGACGGCTTTACCTATCGCATGCTGTACTTGCAGCCTTCCTGGCTGGAGCAGGCACTCGACGGTTTGCACCTGGGCCGTTTCGGCAGTGGTTTGCCGGGGATCGGCAGTGTGATCAACGATGACCCCGAGTTGGCCCGCGCCACGTTGTTCGCCTTTAACGCGCTGCATCAGCAAGACGTGCGCATGGTGCGGGACGTCGCGCTGGACTCGTTTCTGGAGCGCCTCGCCAGCCATTTGTACCGACGCCCGCAGCCAAGCGCCGCTACCCGCGCACCCTTGATCGCCCGACAGGCCCGCGACTATCTGATGGCCTATCACGAGCAAGACATCAGCCTGCAAACCCTGGCAGAGGTCTGCGGCACCGACCGTTTCCGCCTGACCCGAGCGTTCAAGGCTGCCTATGGCTTGGCGCCGCACGCCTGGCTGATTCAACTGCGCCTCAGCCGTGGCCGGCAGATGCTCGCTGCGGGTGTGCAGCCAATAGAAGTCGCCAGCCGACTCGGTTTTGCCGACCAAAGCCATCTGGGCCGCTGGTTTGTGCGCGCCTATGGCATCACCCCGGGCGCCTATCAACAGCGCGCCGTTGGCAGCATTCGACGCTGAACAAACGTTCAAGACTCACGCGCGCTCCAGCCGCCACAGTAGGCCCTGACTTCCTAAAGGGCCGTGCCATGCTTGCATTCATCCTCTTCGCCTTCGTCGCCTCCATCACCCCGGGCCCAACCAACCTGATCGTCCTCAGCACCAGCGCCCGACGCGGCTGGCGGCCGTGCCTGCCGATCATTCTGGGCGCTGCCGTTGGCGCCGCTTCGCTCGTCTGGGTCGCCGGCGCAGGGGCCAGCGCGTTGATGCTGCCCGGCGTGCGCCCGATCATCAGCGGTCTCGGACTGTGCTGGATGTTGTGGCTGGCCTGGCAGATCTTCACGGCCCCGGTCACCGACATCGATGCCGCCGCCGAGGAAGAAAAAGCCGAGATGGGCCTGATAGGCGCCGCATTGCTGCAATGGGTCAATCCCAAATCATGGTTCATGGCGATCGCCGTTATCAGCGTGTTTACCGCGCAAGGGCAGGGGCTGAACGCACTGTGCCTGGTGTTCTTCCTGGTATCGCTGCCATGCCTCGCGATCTGGGCATTGCTCGGCCGGGGCGCGGCGCGATGGCTGAGTAATCCTGCGCAGTTGCGCTGGCTGAACCGGATCCTCGCCGTGCTATTGGTGGTCTCATCCGCGACAGCGATCCTGCACAGCTGATCTTTGAACGCACGCAAACCCCCTGTAGGCCTTCGCCTGCTCGCGATAGCGGTGGTTCAGTCAACATTGATATCAATTGAACAGACGCTATCGCGAGCAGGCGAAGGCCTACAGGGTTTTGTGCAAAGTTTGAGTCATCGATTCGAGAATGGCAGAACTCATTTCGAAGTAAGCGAACAACCAGGGCCACTTGCCGGATTTACCTCTCGCGTCCACTCTATGACCTGCCGACAAGGAGCGTCCGCCGACCCTCCGTCGAGACCCCAGGGAGCTTGCAGCATGAGCGAAGACAACAAAGTAAAAGGCCCGGCGTCGTACTTCCCGTCCATTGAGAAAAAGTACGGTCAGCCCGTCGATCACTGGCTGAATCTGCTCGCCAGCATCACCGACAAGAAACACATGGAACTGGTGGCGTGGCTCAAGGAAGAACACAACATAGGCCACGGCCATGCCAACGCACTGGTCGCGCATCATTTGGCAGCGAGCAAAAAGTGAGGGCAGGGCAGCGATGAACTTCACCCACCGGCCCGTGAAGGCCGAAGACGTCAAAACCATTTGCGCCTTTCCGCAGGGCGAACAAGAGCTGTTCTTCATGTTCCCGAAAGCGTATTTCCCACTGACGGAAGAGCAACTGCACACGGCGATCAGCCAACGTTTCGACTCGACCATTTTCGAGGCGGATGGAACAGTCGTTGGCTTCGCCAATTTCTACCGCGCCGAACACAACGGCATCTGCTGCATCGGCAATGTCATCGTCGCGCCGAATGCCCGAGGCAAAGGCGTGGCCCGATACATCATCGAAACCATGACCACACTGGGCTTTGAAAAGTATCAGGCCAACGAAGTGCAACTCTCCTGCTTCAACGAAAACACCGCCGGATTGTTGCTCTATCCAAAACTCGGCTTCGTCCCGTTCGCCATCGAAGAACGCCCCGCGCCGGGTGGCGGCCGCTCAGCCCTGATCCACATGACACACCACAAACCCTGAGCAACCCGCGAAACCTGTGGGAGCCGGGCTTGCCCGCGATGACGTCCGTCCAGCCAGAAACGATCCAAGGCTTGGCCCGGTACGTGTAGGAGTGAGCCTGCTCGCGATGGCGCCCGCCGAGCCAACCAGTGTCTCCGAGAATCTTCCAACAAGGTTTTTGATCATGTCAGCCACCACGTCACGCTTGATATACCGGCAACCGCAACTCGCCGACCTGCCCGCCGTGTTTGCAATCTTCGGCGACCCGCAAACCAACCTGTTCAACCCTGCCGGGCCAATGACCGACCTCGCCCAGGCTGAAGCGTTGCTTGAACGCTGGCTTCAACACTGGGCGACCCACGGCTACGGCTGGTGGACCATCACCAGCGCGCAAGCCCCCGGCCACATCCTCGGATTCGCCGGCATCGCGACGCATGACTATCTGGGAAAACCGGTGATCAACCTCGGATATCGCTTCGCCGTCGAAGCCTGGGGCCACGGCTATGCAACGGAGGCGGGGCAAGCCGCGTTGACCCACGCCTTCGACCACCTCGGATTACCCGAAGTGTTCGGCCTGGTCAGGCCTGATCACGCTGCGTCGATAAAGGTGCTGGAAAAAATCGGCATGCGTCGCTTCGGACTGCTCGACGACGTGCCGGGCAAAGCCCCCAGCCTGGTGTTCCGAATCCAACGAAATACAACCCAATGATACTGCCGGAATAAAAAAAACAGTGGGCCCGAGCGCAATGCCTCCCACTCACTGACAATTCAAATCCAGCTACAAATCCCTGTGGGAGCGGGCTTACCCGCGAAGGCGTCCGCCCAATCCCCCCATCACTTCCAGAACGAACCAACCGGGAGCGCTCAGCGATCAGACTTCGTATTCATCGCATCCAGCTGGCACTCATCGTCGGTGCCTTCCAGGTGCTCCTTCGCAGTACCAGATGAGGTCGCCCGAGGTGAGCTGCGGATACTGCGTTATCCAGAGGAAGATCTGCAGCCGTAGCGTTTGCAATCGAAAGCTGCCATGGCCAGGCTGACGATCATTTGTTTTCAGGTAAAGAACTCAACCTCTCCACCCACAAGCTTATAGATAGCGCCTACAATTTTTATTTTCCCATCCTGCTCAAGCTTGTTCAGGGTCGGGCTGTGTTGACGGATATCGGCCATCGTCATTTTGATGCTGGTGCGGGCAACGGAATCGACAAAGTCATAGTTGTCAGCCGTACGCTCACCTGCGTATACCGTTTCAGCAATTGCCGGTTTGATTTTGCTCAGCAATCCAGTCAGGTTTCCCAGTTCGGCATTGGCAATTGCACCCTTCACCGCACCACAGGATGTATGCCCCATCACCACTACAACCTTGGCTCCTGCTAGAGCACAGGCAAATTCCATACTGCCGAGAATGTCTTCGTTTTCCACATTGCCAGCCACGCGGCAGTTAAACGTTTCACCAATACCGGCATCCAGCAGGATTTCCGCCGGGGCGCGCGAATCAATACAGCTTAAAATTACCGCTGACGGATACTGCCCGTTTTGACTGGCGCGCTTTTGCGCCAAATAGTCATGCTTTTGCGTTTTGCCTTCACGGAAACGCAGATTGCCGGATCTCAGGCTTTCAATGACCTCATCCGGCGTCATTTTATCTCGCTCTTCTTTGCTAAGCGCTGCAGCAAAAGAGACTGAAGGCATGGTTAATCCGGCCGCTCCAGTAATCGTTAATGCTGAAAGGGCAGCTCCGCGCTTGAGCAGCATGCGGCGGGATGGGTGCTGCGGGTCAGATTGATTCATTGTTCAATTCCTGGATTGTGGCATTGAGACAAATTAACCCAGGACGCAGATTGCCGTTAGCAGCATTTCCGAAAACACGAAAATGTCGATCGAAGAGGTTACTTGGAAGACGGTTCTGAGTGGAGTTGGTAGGACTTATGTTGGTATCCAGGATCACTCCGAAAGGCTGAAGCCGGGATCAAAAGCAGCAGCATTCAGCCACCTCATCGTGATGGATGCGAATGCCATCTGGGGCGACCGGCGTTCAGCAGCTGCCGAAGTCGAATCGATGCTGCGCTCTCCGCAGAGCACAACCAACCTGACCTACCTCGGCAAATTCAACTGAGTTTCAAGTTTTGCATCGTAGAGCCGCGACGCCTGCCTGAGCCTGTAAACCACCCGCCAAAAACCGAGTGAAATAAACAGCAGAGAATCAGGTTGTTTAAACGAAACATCAGAACACCACCTGCGCCCTACAACTTCTTGCGCCATCGCCTACGACTACGCCAGAATCCGCCGGCTTGTGCGTCTAGGTCGCGGGTTCTATCGTTTGTCGGTCACTGAAAAACAGTGATCGGGTTTGGTAGCCCGCCATAACTAGTCGCATCGCGCACCGTTCGCAGACCTTGTCGGGTCTCTGCTCAATGGTGGCCATGCGCAGGACACCTTCGGGTGTGCCGGGTCCTAGTTACCGGTCTACCAACCCGCGTATGGCCGCCACCTTCGTTTGGTAGCGAATGTGAAGGCTCCTTTTGTTAACTAGGAGTTTCACCATGTTCAAAGTAACGCCGAACCCGCCGCAAACCGATCCGGGATCCCCCTACGAATCCCCCGACTCCAAGAAATTCCACGAAGCCGCCGAACGCGCCCTCGACCATTACCTCAAACCCTCCGACCGAATCATGGCCAGCACCAACGAGCCCGAACCCATGTACCTCGCCAACCCGAAGTACGACACGGAATCGCTCCTGGCCAATGCCAGCGAAACCCTCGGCTCGGCCAGCGAAATGCTCCTCAACTTCGCCGCCATGCTCGACACCTCCCACCGCAAAACCGCACTGGGCATCGCCCAGGTCGTGATGCTCGGCGAACTCGCGGTAAATCGGGCGCTGGATAACGTCGAACTACCGAAATAGAAATTAGAGCTCTCTGCAGCGATCGCCTTTGCTCTTCGCTACAGAGGGCTATCCAGATACGCCGTATTTCAATCAGTGATGTTTCAGATGTTGTTTCAAACAGGCGTGTATTACATGGCTTGTCATGAGCCGATCTGCCGCGCTAGCGTTGGTATCTACTTATAGAGCGAGCTTTTTTCGAATGCCATTACATGAATGCCCGCACACATTTAAAGCGTTAGCCACAACGGTACTGCCCGGCCACATGCGCAGAATGACAAGCGCTCTGGCTGATCCGCGAGAGATGGAGGCATTTTCAGTTCCGAGAGTTGGCACGAAATCGCTGCTAAAACAGTTCGATCTGGCACATGACTTTTCGGGTTGCTATGTGCTGATCGACAACGGGGTGCCTATCTACGTGGGTATTTCCAGAAGTGTGGTCAGTCGGCTTCGTCAGCACGTCTTCGGTAAAACACATTTCGACGCCAGCCTGGCTTTTCGAATAGCGATGGCTAAGCATCCAGATCGAACGATCTCCAAACTGACGCGCGCGAAGGCAATGAATGACGCCTTATTCGGTACCTCATTCATAGAGGCCCAATCCTATTTAAAGACACTCCAGGTGGCAGCAATTGCCATCGAAAATGCGCTTGAGCTTTACGTTTTTGAACCCTACTGCGCGCTGGCCCTTGATACGCACCAGTGGAATTCTTTTGAGACGCATTGAGTCTCAGTCTCTAATACCTCTACTGGCCTATAAACAAGAAACGACGCGTTTGTTTAATGTGCGTCGTACGTTGCTGGTCATGCCCTACAAATCCTTGCGCCATCGCCTACGACTACGCCAGAATCCGCCGGCTTGTGCGTCTAGGTCGCGAGTTCTATCGTTTGTCGGTCACTGAAAAACAGTGATCGGGTTTGGTAGCCCGGTGTTAGATGTACAGCTCCACCATCGCCGAGATTTCTTCGTTTCGGATTTATGGTGGTCATGTACAGGGCGTCCTAGGGCGCGCCGGATCCTAACACCCGGTCTACCAACCTGTGCATGGCCGCCACCCTTCGTTTGGTAGCGAAAGGGTGAAGCCTCCTTTAAATGTGTTAGGAGCTTCATCTATGTTCAAAGTAACGCCGAACCCGCCACAAACCGATCCGGGATCCCCCTACGAATCTCCCGACTCCAAGAAATTCCACGAAGCCGCCGAACGCGCCCTCGACCACTACCTCAAACCCTCCGACCAAATCATGGCCAGCACCAACGAGCCCGAACCCATGTACCTCGCCAACCCGAAGTACGACACGGAATCGCTCCTGGCCAACGCCAGCGAAACCCTCGGCTCGGCCAGCGAAATGCTCCTCAACTTCGCCGCCACGCTCGACACCTCCCACCGCAAAACCGCACTGGGCATCGCCCAAGTCGTGATGCTCGGCGAACTCGCCGTAAACCGGGCGCTGGATAACGTAGAAATCCCCAAATAACCCCCCAACATGACGAGGGGCAACCCTCGTCAAACCCGATTTCCCCCACGCGCTAGCAAAGGGCCACGCCTTGCGCCCCTGATCCTCGACTGTCACCCTTTCGGCCGTTCAAGGATCAGAACAAGGAATCAAGGATTGAGTGGCTACGTTCCCAACCCCCCGAAAAACCATCGCTACGCCGAAGCCGAACCCGTCGACATCCACGCCCAGCGCTGGGCGGAATATGAAAAGCACAGCAAAGAGCCAGCGCCAGAACCCGAGAAAATCGGCATCGCGTTGAGGATCGGCGTGTTCTTTGATGGCACAGGGAATAATGCGAATAACACGGCGGCTGGGCTGCTGTGTGGAGCGCAGCATCCGATTGCGCCGGAGGATATTCCGGCTAGCTGCACGCCCTATATGGGGGAGACGGACAGCAGCTATGGCGCAGGACTTACAAATGTAGCGAAACTACATCTGTTATATAAGGAAGCTAAGGATGGTGAAGGAGGAGGCTCCGTTATGCGAGTATCGGGCTCAATCTACATGGACGGTATCGGTACCCAAAGTGATAAAAAAGACAGTGTGCTAGGTTCCGGATTGGGACGGGGTGATACGGGAGTAGCTGGCCGCGTACAGGCTTCATTCACGCAAATCAGACAAATTGTTGAAGACACCCTGAAAGAAAATCCAAACAGCGAAATTGCGTCTCTGACGTTTGATACGTTTGGGTTCAGTCGTGGCGCTGCAGCCGCACGACACTTCGCAAATGAAGTGGTACGAGGCAAGCAAGGGCCTCTGGGAAATTTGCTGAACAGCAGCGCACGAGATTTCAACCGTAACTTTGATAGCCAGTTTGGACGCGGCATAAGAATGGGGTTTATTGGGCTATTCGATACAGTGCCCTCCATCGCTGGTTTCACAAATTTTGGACGCGTGAAAAGCTCCATCGCCCCGGGTGTGAAGCTTTACCTGGACCGCCAGTACTTCACAGATGTTGTCCATCTTGTAGCCCGAGATGAATGCCGTGCCAATTTCGCGCTGAGTCGGGTAAAACCTGCACATCCGGAATATACCTTTCCGGGTGTTCATTCAGATATCGGCGGTAGCTATCTCGATGAAGTCGAGGAGTGCGTACTGATCAGCCCGATGCAAACACTCGCGGTACCTCTCCACACCGATGTCTCAACCACGTCGATCTATCAGGATGCTGCGCGAATCAGACGCCAGTGGATCGCTAACGGATGGCCTGCTCAATGGCTGGAAATTGTTACTCCCGCTTCTTTCGAGCTTCCACAGGAGCATCAAGACATACTTTCACCCAAACAGAAACGCGTGTTCGTCGCTCTGCAACTCAAGCGGCCGGTTAGCGGCAAGCTCTCAAGAGTCTATTTGAGAGTCATGTATCAACTGGCAAAGGAGAAGGGCGTTCCGCTCATCGATATCCCCGACGGTGAGGAACACTCGGTTCCCCAGGAACTCCAGCCGCTGTGTGATCGATTTGTTGCCGGTGACTACCGCATCACTGTTAAGGAAGACGCGCTGCTTAAACTGAAATATATCCATACCTCTGCGAACTGGAACCACCCACTCGGGAGAAGGGACGGCAGCGGCATTGAAGCGGTGTATATAAACGCCCCTACGGAAAACGCAATCCGCGTGCAGCATCCACATGTGCCAGATTGGAATTTTTGGTAATGAAAGTAATTATCGCGCTGGGCTTTCTCCTTCTGGCAGGTTGCCAAACCGCAAACCATGAAACAGGCGAAAACGACCCCAAATATCCTTGGTGGGAATTAGTGTTCGTCGAACCGAACTACATGAGAGTCTGGGTAGAGGACAGCTCCGTCCAGGATATAAATAACAGAGTGTTCTTTAGACCCGGCAAGAGCACGGCTGCCAGCGGAGAGCCCGACATCAGTACCGAGTCTGCCCGTGGTTGGGGGACAGTGGGGGGAACAGGGAAACCTGTGACTGGCGCTGAGCTTCCCAAACAAATCTTCGTTCGTTGGCAATCCATCACAGAGCAAAAAACCTACACGGGCTTCATCGAGATTCCAGAGGAAGCCAGGCGATTGATGGTGGCGTCCACGCACCAGCGTTGCCCGGAAACACCGGAGAAACCAGCTCGGTTCATGGCGTCACTTTACGTGGGGCTCGCACCGGGAGGAGTACTTCAAGCCTGGGTCCGTGATTCATGTCGGAATCCCATAATGATTGCTCGGGGGCAAGCCAAGATTGAGCCACTAGGCCCGGAACAGGGTAAACAAGGTGGTCGCTACGCCTATCCGGTCAGCGAAAAAGCGAAGCAATACATCGATAAATACGGGATTCCGTATGGAAGTTGGTAGGCGTTGGGTGAGTAAATCAAAAGCCGTCCTATTGGGCGTTTTACTGTTGGCGGGTTGCCAAACTGGAAGCTCCGAATCGGGTGCCAAAGATCCCAAGTCTCCATGGTGGCAAATAGGATTTATTGAGCCGAGTTACATGAAAATCTGGGTGGAAGACAGTTCAGTTCTGGATATCAAGAACATGATGTTTTTCAGAGTCGGCGGGAAGTCAGCCGCCGGAGGTGAGCCGGAAGATGGCACAGAGTCTGCGCGTGGCTGGGGTACCGTTAGTGGTTCTGGAATGTCAGTGACCGGCGCTGATCTTCCGAAACTTATCTTCGTCCGTTGGCAGTCCATATCAGAGCAAAAAACCTATAAAGGCTTCATTGAAATTCCAGAAGAAGCGAGGCAGCTGATGGTGAAGTCAACACACCAACGCTGCCCCGAGACCCCGGAACGAACTGCTCGATACATGGCGACGCTGTACGTGGGTCTAGCCCCGGGCGGTGTGCTTCAAGCTTGGGTCAGAGACTCGTGCCACCGCCCAATCAAAGTTGCCCATGCCCAAGGCGAGATCGAACCGCTCGGCCCGCAGCAGGGCAAGCACGGTGATCGCTACGCCTATCCAGTGAGTGAAAAGGCCATGCGCTATATCGAGAAATACGGCATTCCGTATGGGAGTTGGTAAACCGTAACCCAATGAAGCAACTCATTTCGATGCTGTGCATGTTGCTGGTCTCGGGTTGCCAGGCTACTGATCCACTTTTGGTTAAGAGCGATCCGAAATCCGAGTGGTGGGAGTTGGCCTTTATTGAGCCGGATTACATGAAAGTCTGGGTGGAGAACAGTGCTGTTCAAGACATTATCGGCAATATTTCCTCAAAACTGGCGGCGGCAGCGCAGCGGGTGGAGAACCTGAAGATGGCACAGAGTCAGCCCGGGGTTGGACGGGTGGGGTAGGTGGCAGCGGAAAGAGAGTCGTAGGGGCAGATCTGCCCGTCCGTATTTGGGTTCGTTGGCAATCGATTGTGGAACAGAAGACGTGGCGGGCGTCGGTGGATATTCCTGAAGAGGCCAGGCAGTTGATGGAGTCATCCGTCAGTCAGCGTTGCACCCAAACACCGGATCAAGAAGCAAGGTTTATTGCCTCGGTGTATTTGGGGCTGGCCCCTGGTGGCGTTGTGCAGGTTTGGGTCAGGGACTCGTGTAATCACCCGGTCAAAGTCGCACGCGCCCAAGCCGAGATAGAACTATTAGGACCGAGTCAGGGCAAGAACCAAGGGCGTTACGCATATCCCGTGAGTGAAAAGTCTAAGCGCTACATCCAGAAATTCGGCATTCCATATGGAAGTTGGTAGTCGTGGCACGTACATGAAGGGACGATTCGGAATGAAAGCTCTTGTGACACTACTGTGCGCGCTATTCATGGCGGGCTGCAAACCTGCTGATCCCCTGTCAGCCAAAAACGATCCCAAATCCGAATCCTGGGAGCTCGCGTTCACTGAGCCCTATTACATGAAGGTGTGGGTAGAGGACAGCGCCGTCGAAGACATAAACGGCAAGTTGTTCAGACGCACCGGGGGAGGCACAGCCGCAGGTGGGGAACCAGAAAACGGTAAAGAATCCGCACGAGGCTGGCACGCTGTGGGCGCTGCCTCAAAAGCAGTGATTGGTGCTGATCTGCCCAAGCGCATTTATGTACGTTGGCAATCCATTGTTGAACCGCAGACTTATAAAGTTTGGGTCGACGTGCCTGAAGAGGCGAGACAGTTGATGGTGAAATCAGTGAATCGGCGCTGCCCTGAAACGCCGGAAGAGCAAGCCGCTTACAGAGCGTCTATCTATCTTGGCTTGGCTCCAGGAGGCGTTGTTCAGATTTTTGTTCGGGACTCGTGCCATCGCCCCATCAAAGTGGGTAAGGCCCAAGCTGAGATCGAACCGTTAGGCCCAAGTCAGGGCAAGAATCAAGGACGTTACGCATACCAGGTTAGTGAAAAATCCAAGCGCTATGTTGAGAAATTCGGCATTCCATACGGAAGTTGGTAGCGGATTGTAGGAGGCGTTTTTACGTTCCGTCATTACGAATGTCTGAATTGACTGCTGTCACTTCAATAATTTTGTCGAAAGGCTGTTATCGGCCAAAAGCTGCCCTTCGTGAAGGGCAAAAATCGACCAAAAGGCCACGTTACGAGCGGATATGACGTTTGTCAGTATCAGCGCAAGTGCTTATGCCAACGTCATCGTAGATGCGTTAAGAGGCTGCGGAGTGCATCCCGATTGACTGAAGCGAAGGGCTTGAACCAGTAATTATGGTTTTACATAGAGAACAAGAAAATAGTCTCCGTTTTCGCTTCTGAAAGGCCGCCAAAGTTTCGAAAAACAAAACTGGTTAAACAAGTGATGCATCGGTGCATTGTCTTCACGCGTAGTGGCAAAACATGCCTTGTCAGCTAGTGATTCTTTAATTGCTTCCATTAAAAAACGCCCGTAGCCTTTGCCTCTCGCCGCACTCGATACGTTCAACCAGCCTAGTTCATATTGATACTTACTTTGTTCTGGTGCGTTAGATTTCTCAAAGATACCAGCTTTATAATCAGGATTAGGATTTTTAATTGCTCCAATAGCAACATACTCGCCGTCGTGGATGAACAGGAGTTTCTCTGCGCGCTGAATTCGCTGTCGCAGACCGTTCAGCGAAACCTCTCCACCATCGGAGACTAATTTCTCAAATATCTTAAGTTCAGTGACACTACAATCGTTAGGGGTTTTGGCTATTCTTTCCATGCTCAGATTCCACAACGATTGAGCCAAGGGGCCGAGGAACTCGATCCCATCGAACGAAGTCAGCGCATTGGGCGAATTTTTATATCTCAATAACTTAAACGGGCTAGAAATTCTGTAACGCCAAGAAGCATGAAGTTTACTTGTTCCTTAGTGTATTCATTGTATTTTCCGTGAGCAGCATTGTTCCTTAAATCCAGCCATGCTGTTACTGATTTTTGGTCAAGCTTTGTATATACTTCAGATTTCGCCAAGTCAGAATTTAAACGATCAGCTTTTTTAGGAAAAAAAACACCATCCTTTTCAATCTCTGTGTCAATTTTATTTGCTGCGCAGAGTTGACGTAGTTTTTCCTCCAGAACGCTGCCAATCATTACGGCTGCGGGATCTCTATATCCTTGCACTAGAAGATATTCAGCCATCTCAAGGAAGTCAGAAAATATTTCAGCTGCAATTAGTTCTTTGACTGTAAATATCCAGCCACCGTCAATCTCATTTTGAATGGAATGCAAGATTGCATGACTTCTCTTAGCGCTAGACTCAAGAGTGCTTTTCGTGGCGGAGTCGTATTCTGAATAATACGAATGGTTGTCTCCATAAGTCATCGCAATGAAAGACAATGTTGAAGCTCTAAGTCCAGCCATTGCTCCAGAGTCTACGTAGTCTGAGCCATACTGGTTGTGTTTTTTTGTCGCTAGTACCTTTTCAGATTGCTCAATTAGGTGGGCGACCCTTTTCGACAAATCTTTTGGTTGCATGTGATTTCCTTTGTCGCATAGCTACTATTAGGCGACATTCCATGTCGCGATGGCGTGCCGTATAACGTCCCTTGTCGTCCTGTAAGCTCTTTTGTAGCGTTGAGGTAGTCGCGGAAAACGCAACCTGGATGGCGGTAAGCCTGCTGCGTACTAAAGTCGAATGCAGCTTCCGCGACACTACTCATTTGCCATCAACGTGTCCATAGTCCACTTTTGGCCGAGTTCCGCAGGTCGTGAACGGCGTCTCCTGGCGGCACTCTGCCCGACGCCTCAGGCAGGAGTCGGCCAGGAGCTACCAGTTACGCAAGGACGCTTTCGGCCGAACAAGAGCGTCTATGAAGCCCGGGGCGGTTCAAAGGGCGCTATGTGATTTCCCACCATGCAAATTTCAATCAGAAGCTTGGGACCTTGACAGCTGCTCCTCAATACATTTTGTGAAGGATTTTAGCGAGACTATTAGTGAAATAACTTCATCTCTCATTACTGGCTTGATAGCACCGGATTTATTTTTTCCTCCTCTGTGCACAATGTCATGCCGGGTTTCAATAGCTTTGTACAGAACGCCTAGATCTTTGGGAAACTCAATATGCAGTACGGATTTGTACATCATCTTCACTTTTGCGAGATTGTGAAATAGTATATCCACTAAGTAGTTTCTAACCTCCTGCGACAGCGATTCTTTTCTCTTAAAAATATCTGAAAGATCTAGCTTTCTATTTTTGAACTCGGGATCAGTTTCAACACAGCGTCGAGTTAGCACATCATTGCTTGCAACTCTATTGATAAACGTATCGGATAGATAAGTTTCCATGGCTGTAATCGCAGTTGCAAACGAAATTTTTGCCATCGTCGATTTCAGTTTTGTATCTGGCAAAGAGACTCCAAGTAGAATTTCCAATTCGTACATGGCCTCAAGAAAGCTTTTATAGGGATCCTTATTCTTTGATATGGAATATGTCTTGTACTCTAGATATTGCTTCTGTGATTCGAAAGCACTGCATTCTCTGCAGACTTTTACCGTCCCGCTTGGATTCTCCTTGTCAAGAAAGCGTGGTGTGATGTGCTCTCGTACTAGGTTTTTTTTGGGTACTAGTCGCTTGCATACAAAGCATTTGATATCCGCATCCATCAATCAGGGGCTCCAACTTTTTTTAGGTCTATAAAGCAGGCCAGAGGGCTGTATTGCTCGCTTAGTTGGCATCTGCCTAGCACCTCTTCCTGTCGTTGCTAGGTATCTGCAAATCAAACGTCTGACTTTGCACGAGCATTCATGACTCTCAGCTTACCTCCCCGCCAGGTGGCGAACGAAGCTAAAGCGAGGGGAACTAAATCCATTGCGAAATGCATACCGGTGCAACGTGTCAAAAGAACATGATAGTCCTCACCCTTACCATAAGTCCGCTCTTTGCAGATAGCGGTAGCTTGCCGATGTCCGCTTCTGGCCGGTAGTTGTTGTTAATTTAACGGTCACTACCAGTCAAGAGTAGTCAAGAGATATAAGAATCCCAATGCACCCCGCGCATTACTAGACGTCCGGTCACCTTTGACAGTAATGCGAGCAGGCGAGCTAGACCTACCCCAGCATCATTGATCTGAATGTAGGGAGCAGAACCATCCTGAACCAATAGTGCTCCATCGTTCTTAATCAGAATTCCCTTTGTGAGATCTAAATAGACATCTGGCTGACCTGCAGTAGGCAGTTCAGTTAGCTTTCGCTCAATGACATCCAAGGCGGAGCCGCCGTATGTGAGAACAACATTTAATATTCTTGCATATGGCCAGTCCAGATCGCCTAATTGAACACCCTCTAATGTGCTTGGTACCAACGTGTTGACACTTGCAATGTTGCTCGCAATGGTTTCGAGAGTAGATGGTGATATTTGTGTTTTAATTTCAAAAGTTGCTACTGCTCCCTCCTGAAAAATAAGATCATGACCACTGGCAAAGGGTAGTCGTGGCATCGACCGTAACATCAGTACAATATCTTGCTGTTTGGACCGCTGCCCATTCGAGTCAATAATCATCCCACTTACAACGCTGGTCATTTCTGGGAGATGCGCAATAAGAAAATCTTGGATAAGACGCTCACGCGCCGAGCCAGCAGTAGCAGAGTGACCTAATACGTTGCTCATTTCATATTGAGCATTTAATGCTTTCACAGCTCCTTTGCAATATTCGACTAGCGGTTTCATTAGACAGCTCTTTTTTTTGATTTTGCGTAAGCCACGATTCTGCGGTAGTCAAGGAGTGATTGCAAATGGGCGTTTTTTACCCACCTACGAAGGGCAGCAATCAGGTCCAAAAAGGCTGAATTAGTTTACTTATGATCGTAGTACCGAAGCGTCGCACTTGCGAATAGCACGAACATACGCGCGGGGGGAGGAGTCAATCTCTCTGCTCTCTTTTGCTGCCAGGGATTCTTGCAGGGGCAAAGCGGAGTTGCGTCTTAAAACCTCGATTTCCTCTAGAGGCGACCTTTCCATAACGATCAATAGTGATAATAGTTTCTTTTATTATATTCTTATATCCGTTTTCTATTTTATAATCAAAAGAAACAACATCCGATTTAAATACCCATTGTTGGGAGCCGAGCGCCAAAAAGCTGAATGTTTCACCTTCGATTTCCAAAACGTGGGAATGTAGTGCTCTCGTGTTGCCGCCCCGGCTTGGAGGCCGTGATGGTTCCTTAAGGAACAAATCATACGAAGTGATTTTTTTACTTTCTACGCGCAACTTATCCATGAGGTTCCTCAATTTACTGTTAGGCATCCAGCTTGCTGGCGAACAAAGGTACAGCTTGCGAATCGAGTGCGCAAAGCGAGCAGTAAGTTTTGTTCATCCGAGACTAACGTCGGCGAGGACATGCATCAATCCCCTCCAGTCTTCAACATCAAATCGTTTCTAACCGGTAGCGGTCTCTAGTTTAGGGCGGCAGCCGACTGCTTTTGGCCGGTAGCAGTCGCTTGCCAACGTCCGCTTCTGGCCGAAAGCAGCCCATCATGAATGGCTACTGATGGGCCGAAGCTGGCCAGCTGTGATTTCCCCCTCCGAGGCGTCATCCAGCAACGATGTCGAACATGGTAGTTCCCAACACCTCCCCATTCACCATCACCCGAACCCCATGCCGCCCCACAAAATGCTTCCGCGTCGTAAAGTCCTTAATCACCTGCCTCCTTTCCACAACCTCACTCCCAAACCCCGCCAACACGACCGTCTTCAACTTAAAAACCTTCCCCGAAACCCCGCCATTCGCCTTCACATAGTCAATCGCATAATCAATCACCAGCCGCTGCTCTTCCGCCACCGTCGACTTCACCACAAACGACAACGTAATCGCTTCCCCCAACCGCACAACCGCCGGTTCAACCTTCACACCCAGCAACTCAACCTCAGGCTTCCGCCCAGCCCCAATCACCGTCAGCGCCCTTAAATCTCCCTGCTTGATCAAACTGCGCAGCGCATGTTTCGCGATCCACGCCGTGTGTTTGTTCTCCAGCGACCAACCCTCAATCGTGTCGAGCACCCACTCCGGGTGCACTTTCGTCACGTCATTCAAATGATTCGCCACGGATTTGCGCACGTACAAACTTTCATCCGCTTTCAACTGATCGAGTATCCCGGCCGCCAATTGCGGATCAGCCTGCACCGGTTCCAACCGGAACGACCACGGCAGGCGAGGGCGGCTGCCTTCGCTGGCGAGGCGGCGGACGTGGTGGTTTTCGTCTTGGGTCCAGTCGTGCATGAGTTCCAGCGAGCGTTCGAGGTCGCTGCGCAGGAAGTGGCGGATGGCGAATTCGGAGGAGCCGAAGGTGGTGAAGTATTTCAGCGCTTGCATGGAGGTGTCGAAGGCGTGGGCGCCGTAGCTGGCGACGTAGTGCGGCAGGCACATGCTGACGAATCCGCTGTTCAGCCGTGGTGCGAGTTCGCGCAGCACGTCGAGGGAATCTTCGTAGTCCAGCGGCAGCACGGCGTGCAGGCTTTCGCTGACGCGGGCCATGCGTTGCATCACGGATAAATCGGCCAGACCTTCATTGGCGTGTTTGAGAAACGCTTTGGCCTTGAACGCCGGATACACGGCGCTCATTTCTGTGGCGATGTGTTGCAGGCGTTCGGCGTTGAAGATTTCCTTGAGGGCCGGTGCAGCGGTTTCGGTTGCGCTCATGGTCAGGTCATCGGTGTGCTGACGAACGCTTCAAGCGTTTCGGCGTACGCGGTGTATTGGGCGATGTGGCGGTAGCGTCGGGTGTCGAGTTGGTCGGGGACGACCAGGTCGGTGAAGCTCCAGGCGACGGCGATGCTGATGCCGGCCTGGGTCAGGGTGCCATCGGTGGGCAAGCCGTTGTTTTCAAGTTCTTGTTCAAGTGCGGTGAACGCGGCGGCGAGTTGGCCTTCGACGCGTTCGACCCACGGCTGATACTGGATGTCGGCCGGGCGCAGGTTGCGTTCGTAATACAGCTGCACGGCTTTTTCGCAGGCGGCGAGGCTGAGGCCGATCAGGCGCAGGGCGTGGGCGCGTTGTTTCAGATCAGTTGGCAACAGGCTTTTGCCGGAACTGGCTTCGAGGTAATCGAGGATGAGGGTCGAGTCCATGAGGACGACGCCGTCGTCGAGGATCAGCGTTGGCGCTTTGACCACGGGGTTGATCTGCTGGAATTGCTCGAAGTGGCGAAACACCGAGACCGACTCGTGTTCGAGGTCGATGCCCAGGCGTTTGGCGGAGATCGCCACGCGGCGCACGTAGGGGGAGTCCAGCATGCCGATCAGTTTCATTTCCTGCTCCTTGGGAAGGTCAACAGCAAAACGGGCGATAGACGCTGAATTTAGCGGCAAAGACTATCGACTGACTACTGGGTGTAGTTGATCGGTTGATGCGAGACGGCTGATGTGAAATCCGTAACAGCCATGAAACACCCGTAAATAAAGGCTTTGCCTGACCTTGTCAGTAGTTTTTGCCGATCTATATTCAAAGTGCCAGCACCGACCAGGGATGGAAAAGTTAAACGAGCTCAGGCGCTCTGATTCAGTACTCGTTTGTATTACTCCCTTGCAGTCCATGACCCCGTGATCGTTGAGGTGCCGACCTGTGCGGTATCAATTCGCAGGGTCGCGCAATCGAAACTGTAGGGAGGGCGTCACATGAACAGTTCTAAACATTTGGTTGGGTGTCTGGTGTGCGCGGGATTGACGGCGTGCGGGAGTTCGAAGCCGGCACCGGGTGTCGTTGCCGAGAATTGGACTACCAATACTGAACAATTGGGTATCAAGGCGATCTACCCGCCTCGAAGCAATGTGGAGGTCGGGGACATCTTCATTGCACGAGCGGTGAAGACCGGCGAGAAGATCGCTACCGCCGATTACGTCCTGGCTGCTACCAAATTTGATTCGATCAATCTGGATGCGCAAATTGCTGCGTCTGCACGCAAGCACACGTTCGAGTCGTCTGCGACCTATGACGATGGCTCGGGAAACGGTCCGGTGCCTACCCGAGCGTTGATCCCCTTGAAAATCTGCGGCAAACAGGTCAACAGTCTGGTGGCATTTCCGGGATTTACCTTCGCATCCCTCGCTGAGAGCGATATCGGCGTCAACGTCACCAGTAGCGCCATTGGTGCTGCGTTGGGGTTTGGGCGCCGATCGCAATACAGCGTGTCTTACTCGGTGCCCAGTGCTGAGACTTATGGCGCCATGTACCTGTTGGCCCGGACCCGTTTCGATGAGGAAACCCTGCAGCGTTATTCCGAGGACGATTTGCGGAGAATGCGTGAAGCGGCTGCCCAACTGCAGGGCGCGCAGATCGATAAAGCCAATGCAACCGCGCCGATATTGGTGTTTGTCACCGATGTGTATCTGACTCGGGCAATCGATGTGGTGGTGTCATCGGAGGAGGGCATGAGCGGCACCTTCTCTGCAGTCACTTTGGCAATGGTTGATCTGAGCGAAAAGAAGAAATCACTTGAGGCTCAACTGGGCAAGTTGACTGGACAGGCGCCGGGCCAGGCGCAAGAACCTCCTGCCGGAGATGCGCCCAAGCCGAAACCTGAAGATCCGAAAACGGCAGTAGTCGCCAAACCGGAAGATCAGAAGCCAGTGCCGCCAAAGCCAGATACACCGGCCAAACAGTCCGAAATTGCGCGCATCAACGCCGAGTTGGTTCAAGTCAATGAGGCGATGAGGAAGAAAGTCAGCGAGATCGTGCCGGATATGCCGGGCGTCACCGGTTCGGTGGTGAGGTCTTCGGCGTTGGGCATTACATTGCGGCAAGCTTTCGCAGAGCCGGTGGTCATCGGTTATCGAGGCATACATTTCAAAATCGCCTCGATAAATCCGTCCGCTTCGTCCCCCAAACCATTGGAGCCGGATTACGGCAGTAACGTTGCGCCGTTGAATCTGCTTGTTCCGGGTATAAAGACGATGACCAGGTTCATTCAGCCTAGCCAGAGATCAAAAGGCGGTGAGTGCCCTGCCTCGTAGTCCGCTGACTAATCCTCGAACCCAACCTGTTCGTGAATCTCGTCCACCTTCAGTTCGAGCCGATACGCCACGGCGATAAACAACGCCTGACATAAACACAACGTCGCGCTCAACGAGCGGAAGGCGAACGAGCTGCCTTCGTTGACCAGCAGCACGGTGTTGGCGCGTTTCGCCAGCGGCGACAGGTTGCTGTCGGTGAGGATCAGGGTTTTTGCCTGATGGTGTTGGGCGATGCGCAGGCAGTGTTGGGTTTCCTTGGCGTACGGGGTGAAGCTGATCGCGATGACGAGGTCGTTGGCGCGCACGCTGCGCATCTGTTCGCGGTAGCTGCCGCCGAGGCCGGAGACCAGGTGGATGCGTTTGTTGGTGTGTTGCAGGTTGTAGACGAGGTAGTCGGCAACCGCGAAGGAGCGGCGCACGCCGACCACGTAGATGTTGTCGGCGTTGACCACCAGATCGACGGCTTTTTCAAACGCCGCGTCGTCGAGTTCCTGGCCGAGGCGCTCGATGCCGGAGAGGGTGGCGTCGACGCATTCGCGGGCGAGATCACCGGCGCTGGCCTTCTGCGACTTGTTGGCGATCATGCTGCGGATGCGTTGCTGGTAGTTCTGGACCGGCGTGGCTTTGTGCGTGTAGGCCTCGCGGAACAGCGCCTGCATTTCGCTGAAACCGCTGAAACCGAAGCGCTGCGAGAAACGCACGATGGCTGACGGGTGCACTTCGCACTCGCGGGCGATATCGCTGATGCGGTCGACCATGATCCGGTCGCTCTGCTGGCTCATGTAGCTGGCGATGCGTTTGAGCTGGCGCGGCAGGGCTTCGTATTCTTCGGTGATCAGCTGCAGCAGACGCTCGGCATTGATCGGGGGGCTGGCGAGGTCGCTGTCGGCGGGGCGCTCGTCGATAGCCGGCTGATCGGTGCGGGACATAAAAAATCCTTCTGGCTTGTTCTTATAGGCCTGGGTGGGTGCGCGGCAGGCCCTGACAATAGGTTGGCTGTGCGCAGTCTACAGGGTAGGCCCTAATAAAATCTTGGCTTGCACGGTCAGCGGTCGATGCTGAATCGATGCACCGTGTCTGGAACGCCCGTACGAAAGTGTATTGGAAAAAATATTCCACGTAAAAAATAATTAGAATAAATATTGATTATTGCTGGCAGGGCGTTTTAGTCTGCGTCCACTCAATGTGTTTTCTTCGACGTATCGACGAAAACCACGGCTGATAAAAATAACAGGAGCCAGCATGGGCCAGACTCGTTTTGCCAGTGGGCGTCAATTGGATCTGATTTGCCTCGGACGCCTTGGCGTCGACCTCTATGCGCAGCAGGTCGGGGCGCGGCTCGAGGACGTTTCCAGCTTCGCCAAATACCTTGGCGGTTCGTCGGCCAACATCGCGTTCGGCACGGCGCGGCTGGGGTTGAAGTCGGCAATGTTGAGCCGGGTCGGCGACGACCATATGGGGCGTTTTCTGCTCGAATCGCTGGCCCGTGAAGGTTGTGATGTCAGCGGGATCAAGGTTGATCCCGAGCGTCTGACCGCGATGGTCCTGCTCGGCCTCAAGGACCGCGAAACCTTTCCCCTGGTGTTCTACCGCGAGAACTGCGCCGACATGGCGTTGCGCGCCGAGGACATCAACGAGGCGTTCATTGCTTCCAGCAAGGCGCTGCTGATCACCGGCACGCATTTCTCCACCGAGTCCGTCTACAAGGCGAGCATTCAGGCGCTGGATTACGCCGAAAAACATAACGTCAGACGCGTGCTCGATATCGACTATCGCCCGGTGCTGTGGGGGTTGGCCGGCAAGGCGGATGGCGAGACACGGTTTGTCGCTGACCGCAATGTCAGCCAGCACGTGCAGTCGATCCTGCCGCGATTCGATCTGATCGTCGGCACTGAAGAAGAGTTTCTGATTGCTGGTGGCGCCGAGGACTTGCTCAGTGCGCTGCGCAATGTGCGGCGCTTGAGCAACGCGACGCTGGTGGTGAAGCTCGGGCCGCAGGGTTGCACGGTGATTCACGGGGTGATTCCGGTGCGGCTTGAGGATGGCGCGATCTATCCCGGCGTGCGCGTCGAGGTGCTGAATGTGCTCGGCGCCGGCGATGCCTTTATGTCGGGGTTCCTCAGTGGCTGGATCGAGGACGCCACGGATGAGCGTTGCTGCCAGTTGGCCAATGCCTGCGGCGGGCTGGTGGTGTCGCGCCACGCTTGCGCCCCGGCGATGCCGACCCGCGCCGAACTCGATTATCTGTTCAACAGCCCGGTGCCGATCACCCGGCCGGATCAGGACGAGACATTGCAGCGCTTGCATCGGGTCAGCGTGCCGCGCAAACAGTGGAAACCGCTGTTTATTTTTGCCTTCGATCACCGCTGGCAGTTGGTCGAACTGGCGCAGAAGGGTGGCCGCGATCTCGCCAGCATCAGCGCGTTGAAGCAACTGTTTATCCAAGCGGTGGAGCGCGTTGAAGCCGATCTGCGCGAGCAGGGTGTCGAGGCGGATGTCGGCTTGCTGGCGGATCAGCGTTTCGGCCAGGACTCGCTCAATGCTGCCACCGGTCGCGGCTGGTGGGTGGCGCGGCCGGTGGAGGTGCAGAACTCGCGGCCACTGGCGTTCGAACACGGGCGTTCGATTGGTAGCAATCTGATTGCCTGGCCGCAGGAGCAAATCATCAAGTGTCTGGTGCAATTCCATCCTGACGATGAGCCGATGTTGCGGCTGGAGCAGGAGGCGCAGCTCAAGGGTTTGTATCAGGCCTCGCAGGTCAGCGGACATGAATTGCTGTTGGAGGTTGTGCCGCCGAAGGATCTGCCGTCGGCTCATCCGGACGTGCTCTATCGCGCGTTGAAGCGCCTGTACAACCTCGGCATCTACCCGGCGTGGTGGAAGATCGAAGCGCAGAGCGCCGAAGAATGGCAGCAACTGGATGCGCTGATTGAAGAGCGCGATCCGTATTGCCGAGGCGTGGTGCTGCTGGGACTGAATGCGCCGGCAGCGGCGTTGGCCGAGGGTTTTCAGCAGGCCAGCAGCAGTCGCACTTGCCGAGGGTTTGCGGTGGGGCGGACGATTTTTCAGGAACCGAGCCGGGCGTGGATGGCCGGCGAGATCGACGATGAAACGCTGATCCGCCAGGTGCAGGGCACGTTTGTCGAACTGATCGACGCCTGGCGCAAGGCCCGTAGCTAAACATTCACACCGAACCTGTGGGAGCTGGCTTGCCAGCGATGACGGCGGCACATTCAGCATTGATGGTGACTGACCAATCGCCATCGCTGGCAAGCCAGCTCCCACAGGGTTTTCGGTCGTTTTCAATGGTTAGGTAAGAACAATAAAAGGTGCAGCCATGCCCGCAATCCGAATTGGCATCAACCCGATTTCCTGGAGCAACGACGATCTGCCGTCCCTCGGTGGCGAGACGCCGTTGAGCACGGCCCTGAGTGAGGGCAAGGCAATCGGTTACGCAGGTTTTGAGCTCAACGGTAAATTCCCCAAGGATGCCAAAGGCGTCGGTGACGTGCTGCGGCCTTACGATCTGGCGCTGGTGTCGGGCTGGTATTCCAGCCGACTGGCGTCACGCTCGGTGGCCGAGGAAATCGACGCCATCGCCAGCCATGTCGAGTTGCTGGCGCAGAACGGTGCCAACGTTCTGGTGTACGGCGAGGTCGCCGATTCTATTCAGGGTCAGCGTATTCCGCTGGTCGAGCGGCCACGCTTTCATAGCGAAGAGGCGTGGCAGGCCTACGCCGACAAGCTGACTGAACTGGCGCGCTTCACCCTGTCCCGAGGCGTGCGTCTGGCGTATCACCACCACATGGGCGCTTACGTCGAATCGCCGTCGGACATCGACAAACTCATGGCCCTGACCGGCAGCGAAGTCGGCTTGCTGTTCGATTCCGGTCATTGCTACATGGGCGGAGGCGAACCGCTGCAAGTCCTGAAAAAACACATCGAACGCATCTGCCACGTGCATTTCAAGGACGTGCGCAAACCGGTGGTGCAACTGGCGCGCAACAATCTCTGGAGCTTCCCGGATTGCATCATCAACGGCACGTTCACTGTGCCTGGCGATGGCGACATTGATTTTGCCGCGCTGCTCGACGTACTGGTGGTCGCCGATTACCACGGCTGGCTGGTGGTCGAGGCCGAGCAGGACCCGGCGGTGGCACCGAGTTACATCTACGCGAAAAAGGGCTACGACACCTTGCGCGCCCTGCTCAACGAAAGGGGCTTGTGATGAGCCTTCTAGTCAAGAGCCAGGCCCATGGCCGGACCATGGTCGAACTGGAAAAGGGACGTCTTGAGTACGTCGGTTTCGCCGCCTATCGACTGAGCCTCGGCGAAAGTCTGCCAGTGACAGCCGGCGATCAGGAGTTGTGCCTGGTGTTGCTCAGCGGTCGCGTCAGCATCAGCGGCGAAGCGCCGGGGCAGGGCGTATTCGAGTGGGACGATCTGGGTGATCGGCAATCGGTGTTCGAAGACAAATCACCGTTCGCCGCGTATCTGCCGCCCGGCAGTCAGGCGCGAGTGACTGCGTTGAGCGACTCACAAATCGCCGTCTGCGCTGCCCCCGGTTCGCTCAGCGCCAACCTCGGGCCACGGCTGATCCGCCCGGAGTCGATGAAGCGCAGCGTGCGTGGCAAAGGCGCCAACACCCGTTACGTCTGCGACATCTTGCCGGACAGCGAACCGGCGCACTCGCTGCTCGTGGTGGAAGTGCGCACGCCGTCCGGGCATTCGTCGAGCTACCCGCCACACAAACACGACACCGATGACCTGCCGCACCAGAGCTTTCTCGAAGAAACCTATTACCACCAGATCAATCCGCCGCAGGGTTTTGTGTTCCAGCGCGTGTACACCGACGACCGCAGCATCGATCAGGCCATGGCCGTGGAAAACAGCGATCTGGTGGTGGTGCCCAAGGGGTATCACCCGGTCAGCGTGCCGTACGGCTACGAGTCTTATTACCTGAATGTCATGGCCGGGCCGAAACGTGTCTGGCAGTTCCATAACGATCCGCAGCACAGCTGGCTGCTGGATCTCTGACTTCCCACGTTTGAACGGAGCGCGACAACAATGAGCAATGCCCCGGTAATCGGCCACTACATCGATGGTCAGGTGCAGGACAGCGGCGAGCGGTTCAGTCATGTGTTCAACCCGGCCACCGGCGCGGTGCAGGCGCAAGTGGCGCTGGCCAGCGTCAAGACCGTGGAAGAGGCTGTCGCGTCCGCGCTGAAGGCCTTCCCGGCGTGGTCGGAACAGTCCTCCCTGCGTCGTTCGCGGGTGATGTTCAAGTTCAAGGAGTTGCTCGACCGGCATCACAACGAGCTGGCTGAAATCATCACCCGCGAGCACGGCAAAGTGTTGTCCGATGCCAAGGGTGAGGTCACTCGCGGCATCGAAATTGTCGAGTACGCCTGCGGCGCGCCGAACCTGCTCAAGACCGAGTTCAGCGACAACATCGGCGGCGGCATCGATAACTGGAACCTGCGGCAGCCGCTGGGCGTTTGCGCGGGTGTCACGCCGTTCAACTTCCCGGTGATGGTGCCGCTGTGGATGATCCCGCTGGCGCTGGTCACCGGTAACTGTTTCATCCTCAAACCTTCCGAACGTGACCCGTCCGCCAGTTTGCTGATGGCGCGTCTGCTCACCGAGGCCGGCTTGCCGGACGGCGTGTTCAACGTGGTGCAGGGTGACAAGACTGCCGTGGATGCGCTGTTGCAGCACCCGGACATCGAGGCGATTTCCTTTGTCGGTTCGACGCCGATTGCCGAGTACATCCACCAGCAAGCCACTGCACGCGGCAAGCGTGTTCAGGCGCTGGGCGGGGCGAAGAATCACATGATTGTCATGCCCGATGCCGATCTCGATCAGGCCGCCGATGCCTTGATCGGCGCGGCTTACGGCTCGGCCGGCGAGCGTTGCATGGCGATTTCCATTGCTGTTGCGGTGGGCGATGTCGGAGATCGTCTGATCGCCAAACTGCTGCCGCGTATCGACCAGCTCAAGGTCGGTAACGGTATGCAGGACGACAGCGAAATGGGCCCGTTGGTGACGGCTGAGCACAAGGCCAAAGTTGAGGGCTTTATCAGCGACGGGGTGGCCCAGGGCGCGCAGTTGTTGGTGGATGGCCGGGGTTTCAATGTACCGGGTGCCGAGGCTGGTTTCTTCGTGGGCGCGACCCTTTTCGATCAGGTCAGCAGCGAAATGAGCATCTATCAGCAAGAGATTTTCGGCCCGGTGCTGGGCATCGTCCGCGTACCGGACTTCGCCAGCGCCGTGGCATTGATCAACGCCCATGAGTTCGGCAACGGCGTGTCCTGCTTCACCAGCGATGGCGGCATCGCCCGCGCGTTTGCCCGCACCATCAAGGTCGGCATGGTCGGTATCAACGTGCCGATTCCGGTGCCGATGGCCTGGCACTCGTTCGGCGGCTGGAAGCGCTCGTTGTTCGGCGATCACCACGCTTACGGTGAAGAGGGCGTGCGTTTCTACAGCCGCTATAAAAGCGTGATGCAACGCTGGCCCGACAGCATCGCCAAAGGCCCTGAATTCAGCATGCCAACTGCCAAATAATTCGTCTGCGCGGAGAACAACAAGAATGACTCAGCCCCTGCGTTTTGCCCTTAACCGGATGGTCGCCCCACGACTTTCCCTGCCCGCGTTCATTGATCTGGCGGTGAGCCTCAAGGCCGATGCCATCGAGATTCGCAATGACCTCAAAGGCGTGGAAATCGAGGACGGCACGGCCCCGCAAACCGTCCGCGAATTGTGTGCGGCGAAAGGCATCAGCGTCCTGTCGATCAATGCGCTGTACCCGTTCGATGTGTGGAATGACGAGCGTCGGGCCCAAGCCACAAGACTTGCCGCGTATGCCCGGGAATGCGGGGCGCAGGGGTTGGTCATGTGCCCGCTGAACGATACCGGCGACATGCGCACGACCGCGCAACGCGCCGTCGGCCTGCGCACGGCGTTGAGCGAACTCGCGCCGATCCTCCGTGAGCACGGCATTCTTGGCTTCATCGAGCCGTTGGGGTTTGAGGAATGTTCGCTGCGGCGCAAGCGTACGGCTGTGGATGCGATCCAGGCGGTGGGCGGGCTGGATGTGTTTCGGCTGGTGCATGACACCTTTCACCATCACCTCGCCAGTGAACAGGAATTCTTCCCCGAACTGACCGGGTTGGTGCATATCTCCGGCGTCGAAGATGCCGAGGCGCCGTTGGCGAGCATTCGCGACGGCCATCGAGTGTTGGTGGGCGAGGGCGACATTCTCGGTAACGCAGCGCAGATCGACACGCTGCTGAGCACCGGTTACAGCGGCTATCTGTCGTTCGAACCGTTTGCCGACAGCGTCCACGGTCTGGCGGATATCGAACAAGCCATCAGCGCCAGCATGGCCCACCTACAAAAATCCCTGACCTGACACATCCCCCGTGTAGGAGCTGCCGCAGGCTGCGATCTCTTGATCTTGAAGAGCAAAGTCAAAAGATCGCAGCCTCCGGCAGCTCCTACAAGGATTGGCGGTTGCCTTTAAGAAAGGTGCAAGCATGACCACAACAAGACTGACCATGGCCCAGGCCCTGGTGAAATTTCTCGATAACCAGTACATCGAAGTCGATGGCGTGCAGAGCAAGTTCGTCGCCGGGATCTTCACGATTTTCGGTCACGGCAATGTGCTCGGCCTCGGTCAGGCGCTGGAGCAGGACAGCGGCGACCTGATCGTCCATCAGGGTCGTAACGAGCAGGGCATGGCCCACGCCGCCATCGGTTTCGCCAAACAGCATCTGCGCCGAAAGATCTACGCCTGCACCTCGTCGGTAGGCCCGGGCGCAGCGAACATGATTACCGCTGCGGCCACCGCCACCGCCAATCGCATCCCGTTGCTGTTGTTGCCCGGCGACGTCTACGCCAGCCGCCAGCCGGACCCGGTGCTGCAACAGATCGAGCAGTTCCATGATTTGAGCATCAGCACCAACGATGCCTTCAAAGCCGTGAGCAAATACTGGGACCGGATCAACCGCCCCGAGCAGTTGATGACCGCCGCGATCCACGCCATGCGCGTACTGACCGATCCCGCCGAAACCGGCGCGGTGACGTTGGCGCTGCCGCAGGACGTACAGGCCGAGGCCTACGATTACCCGGATTACTTCCTGCAAAAACGCGTGCATCGCATTGAGCGTCGACCGGCCACCGAAGCCATGCTCGGCGATGCGCTGGCGCTGATCAAAGGCAAGCGCAAACCGCTGCTGATCTGTGGCGGCGGTGTGAAGTATTCCGGGGCCAATGCTGCGTTGCAGGCGTTCGCCGAACACTTCGGCATTCCGTTCGCCGAAACCCAGGCGGGCAAGAGCGCGGTGGTTTCCAGCCATCCACTGAACCTCGGCGGCATCGGCGAAACCGGATGTCTGGCAGCGAACTTACTGGCGCCCGAGGCGGATCTGATCATTGGTGTCGGCACCCGCTACAGCGATTTCACCACCGCGTCGAAATCCTTGTTCAAACACCCGGACGTGCAGTTCCTCAACCTCAATATCAGCCCGTGCGATGCGCTGAAACTCGACGGCGTGCAACTGCTGGCCGACGCGAAAACCGCTTTGCAGGCTTTGAGCAATATTCTCGGTGACTACCGCGCCGAGTGGGGCGATCAGCCGCGTGAGGCCAAGGCCCAACTCGACGCCGAAGTTGAGCGGATTTATCAGGCCGAATACCAGACCGAGGATTTCGTCCCGGAAATCAACGACCACATGGACCCGGCGGTGCTACGCGAATTCATCGAGTTGACCGGATCGTGCCTGACCCAGAGCCGCGTACTCGGAGTACTCAACGAAACCCTGGCCGACGACGCGGTAATCGTCGCCGCTGCCGGCAGCTTGCCCGGTGACTTGCAGCGCAGCTGGCGCAGCAAGGGCGTCAACACCTACCACGTCGAGTACGGCTATTCGTGCATGGGTTATGAGGTGAATGCGGCGCTGGGCGTGAAGCTCGCCGAGCCGGATCGCGAGGTCTATGCGCTGGTCGGCGACGGCTCCTACATGATGCTGCACTCGGAGCTGGCAACGTCGATTCAGGAGCGCCGCAAGATCAACGTGGTGCTGCTGGACAACATGACGTTCGGCTGCATCAACAACTTGCAGATGGAACACGGCATGGACAGCTTCGGCACCGAGTTCCGTTTCCGGAACCCCGAGACCGGCAAGCTCGACGGCGGTTTTGTCCCGGTGGATTTCGCCATGAGCGCGGCGGCTTACGGCTGCAAGACCTACAAGGTGAACACGATTGAAGAGCTGCAGGCAGCGCTGGCCGATGCGCGTTTGCAGACGGTGTCGACGCTGATCGATATCAAGGTTCTGCCCAAGACGATGATTCACAAATACCTGTCGTGGTGGCGGGTCGGTGTCGCGCAGGTGTCCACCAGTGCGCGCACCGATGCGGTCGCGAAAACCCTTAATGAACGGTTGGCCAAGGCCCGCCAGTACTGATTGTCCTGAAACCCGAAATGGAGAATGTTCATGTCTTTGAAGCTTGGCGTTATCGGTACCGGGGCCATCGGCCAGGATCACATCCGTCGTTGCAGCCAGACTTTGCTCAACAGTCAGGTCGTCGCTGTCACCGACATCAACTTGCAGCAAGCCGCCAAGGTTGTTGCTGATCTGAAGCTGACGGCCGAGGTTTACCCGGACGGTCACGCGTTGATCAAGGCGCCGGAGGTCGAGGCCATCCTCGTCACCTCGTGGGGCCCGAGTCACGAAGAGTTTGTGCTGGCAGCGATTGCCGCCGGCAAACCGGTGTTCTGCGAGAAACCGCTGGCGGTGACTGCCGCAGGGTGCCGCAAGATCGTCGAAGCCGAGGTCGCCCACGGCAAGCGTCTGGTGCAGGTTGGTTTCATGCGTCCTTACGATGAAGGTTATCGTGCGCTCAAAGCGGTGATCGACAGTGGCCAGATCGGTGAGCCGTTGATGCTGCACTGCGCGCACCGCAACCCGAGCGTCGGCGAAAACTACAAGACCGACATGGCAATCACCGACACGCTGATCCATGAGCTGGATGTGTTGCGCTGGTTGCTGGATGACGATTACGTGTCGGTGCAAGTGGTGTTCCCACGCAAGTCGAGCAAGGCGTTGGCGCATTTGAAAGATCCGCAGATCGTCCTGCTGGAAACCGCCAAGGGCACACGCATCGATGTCGAGGTTTTCGTCAATTGCCAGTACGGCTATGACATCCAGTGCGAAGTGGTGGGGGAGACCGGCATCGCCAAGCTGCCGGAGCCGCAACAGGTGCAAATGCGCAGCGGCGCCAAGCTGTCGAACGCAATTCTGATGGACTGGAAGGACCGCTTCATCGGCGCCTATGACGTCGAGTTGCAGGCGTTCATCGATGTCGTGCGCGCCGGTCAGGTGGGCGGCCCCTCGGCATGGGACGGCTTCGCCGCCGCCGTCGCGGCAGATGCATGCATCGAAGCCCAGAACAGTGGCCAGATAGTAAAAGTCACCCTGCCTGACCGCCCACGCTTCTACGGCTAACCCAATCCCCGTAGGAGCTGCGGCACGCTGCGATCTTTTGATGTTGTTTTTCAAGATCAAAAGATCCCAGCGTGCCGCAGCTCCTACAGGGGACGGTGTTGATTTTGCGTGAAGGAGAACAAGAAGATGCGCATCGCACTGGATCCCTACATGTACCGCAATCTGTCCCTGGGCAAGATGGTCGACAAGGTCGCCGAGCTCGGTTACGAACACATCGAACTCTCGCCTCGCGAAGACTTTTTGCCGTTTTACAAAGCCCCGCGCGTCGACAAGGCGCGGATCAAGGAATTTCGCAAAGCCTTGAGCGACACCGGGGTCAAACTCTCTTCGTTGTTACCGATGTACCACTGGGCCGCTGCCGACGAGGGTTTGCGCGTGGCCGCCGTGCGCAACTGGAAGCGGGCGATCCAGATTGCCGTGGAAATGGACTGTGAGCTGGTCAACACCGAATTCACCGGGCAGTCGGACAACCCGCTGGTGTGCGAAAACCAGTTCATGCGCTCGATGGACGAATTGATCCCCGAGTTCGAGCGTGAAGGCATCAAGCTCGATATTCAGGCCCACCCGTATGACTTCTGCGAACGCAACAACGAGTCAGTGGACATCATTCGCGGGCTCGATCGCGACTGGATCAACTACCTCTACGCCGCACCGCACACGTTTTTCTACGACGACGGCGTCGGCGACATTGCCTCGATGCTCAAGTACGCCGGGTCGAAACTCAGTCACCTGATCATCGCCGACACCTATAACCACAAGGCCTCGTCGGGCTTGCGCTACATCGTCAACCCGCCGGGCGTTACCGCGACCGTGCATCAGCATCTGGACATCGGCCAGGGCGAGGTCGACTGGCAAGCGTTTTTCAGCACTTTGCGCGAGATCAAGTTCGACGGCATTGCCACGGTCTCTGTGTTCGCCTGGGAAGACCGACCGGATCAATCCAGCCGGATGATGCTCGAACGGGTCAAAAGCGAACTCTGCCGCTGACTCAGTACGCAATACCTGTGGGAGCGAGCCTGCTCGCGAAGGCGGCAGTACAGTCAGCATCGATGTCGCCTGAAGCTTCGCTATCGCGAGCAGGCTCGCTCCCACAAAGGCCGCGTTTACCCAGTAAGCGGCTCACAGAACAATAAGAAGGAGTCGAATCATGCGTATCGGACTTGTCGGTTACGGCCATGGCGGCCGGTTTTTTCATGCGCCGCTGCTCAGCAGTCTGCCCGGTGCCACGTTTGCCGGTGTGGTGACGCGTTCCCCGGAGCGGCGACAATTGCTGGCCGCTGAACACCCCGGCGTACCGGCGTTCGACAGCATCGGCCAACTGGTCGAGGCGGGCGTGGATGTGTTGGTGATTTCCACGCCGCTGAAGGGCCGCCCGGCGCTGGTGCTCGATGGTCTCGAACACGGAGTCACCGTCGTCAGTGACAAACCCTTCGCCGCCGATGCGCAACAGGCGCAAACCCTGATCACCATGGCCGAGCGCCAGGGCGTGCGGCTCAGCGTTTATCAGAATCGCCGCTGGGATTCGGATTTCCTCACCGTGCGCAAACTCATCGAGTCGGGCGCGCTGGGACAGGTCACGCGTTTCGAATCCCGGGTCGAGCGCTACTCGCCGCAGTCGGTGAACAACGCCAGCGGCGGTGGCTTTCTGCGCGATCTGGGAAGCCATCTGGTGGATCAGGCGTTGCTGCTGTTCGGCCCTGTCAGGCAGGTGTACGCCGAGCTTGATTATCAGGACAAGGATCAGGCCTGCGACAACGGTTTTTTCGTTTCTCTGACCCACGCCAACGGGGTTGTCTCCCACCTGGGCGGCAGTTGCCTGCAAAGCACGCCCGGCCCGCGCTTTCGGGTCACCGGAACGCTGGGCTGCTACAGCGTTGATGGCCTCGACGGGCAGGAGGCTCAAGCGCTGGCCGGGCTCTCGCCAAAATCCGCGGGGGAGGGCTGGGGTGTCGAAGAACATCGGCGCTGGGGCTGGTTTGAACACGCTGGCGAACGCGAGCGCGTGCCCTCGGAACGGGGCTGCTGGCAGCAGTTTTATCAGCAGCTACAAACCGCGTTACAGACTGGCGGCCCATTGCCGGTCGAGGCTCGTGATGCACTGGCGAGCACTGTTGTTCTGGATGCTGCGCGGCAGAGTTTCAAGCAACGTCAGGTGGTCGAACTGAACCCGTCTGGAAGCCATGGAACGGATTTGGAATAAAATTCTAAAATGAGTTGATATAGAAAATAAATTCCAATAGAGTCAATTTTGCCTACAGAAACCGTCACGACTGATCCATAAAACCAACAAGAATGTGGAGAAAGACAGTTCATGAAGACTCATCTGCGTTTTGCCTCGCTGGCCCTGTCCTTGATGTTTGTCAGCGGTGCTGCCCTTGCCGATATGAAGATCGGCGTAAGCATGTCCCAGTTCGATGACACCTGGCTGACTTACCTGCGCGAATCCATGGACAAGAAAGCCAAGTCCTATCCCGATGGCGTGCAACTGCAGTTCGAAGACGCGCGCAGCGACGTGGTCAAGCAGTTGAGTCAGGTCGAAAGCTTCATCAGCCAGAAGGTCGATGCCATCGTGGTTAACCCGGTGGATACCGCCGCCACCCGAAAAATCACTGAAGCCGCGGTAAAAGCCGGGATTCCACTGGTCTACGTCAACCGTCGCCCCGATGACCTCAAACTGCCAAAAGGTGTGGTCACGGTCGCTTCCAACGACCTGGAGGCCGGCGAAATGCAGATGCAGTACCTGGCCGAAAAACTTGGCGGCAAAGGCGAAATCGTGATTCTGCTCGGTGACCTCGCCAACAACTCCACCACCAATCGCACCAAGGGCGTCAAAGAGGTGCTGGCCAAGTACCCGAACATCAAGATCGAACAGGAACAGACCGGCATCTGGCTGCGGGACAAAGGCATGACCCTGGTCAATGACTGGCTGACCCAGGGTCGCAGGTTCGACGCGGTGGTTTCCAACAATGACGAAATGGCGATTGGTGCCGCCATGGCGCTGCAACAGGCCGGTGTCGAGAAGGGCAGTGTGTTGATTGCAGGTGTCGACGGCACGCCGGACGGCTTGAACGCAATCAAGAAAGGCAACATGGCGGTGTCAGTGTTTCAAGACGCCAAAGGTCAGGCAGACGGCTCGATCGACACTGCAGTGAAGATGGCCAAAAACGAGGCGGTGGAACAGAACGTCTGGGTGCCATATCGCCTGATCACCCCGGAAAACGTCGACACTTTCAAATAGTGCATCGGTTCAATAACAACAATAATCCTGCAGGGTTGCTGCCGCGACCTTGCTGACGGAGTACCTGAACATGTTCGCTTCAGCGACCGCTTCGAGCACCTCGTTGGTGGATATCCAGCCAACTGCAACACCTGTCGATGAGCCGTACCTGCTGGAGATCACCAACATCAGCAAGGGTTTTCCCGGTGTGGTGGCTTTGTCCGATGTGCAACTGCGAGTACGTCCGGGGTCGGTACTGGCCCTGATGGGCGAGAACGGCGCGGGTAAATCGACGCTGATGAAAATCATCGCCGGCATCTACCAGCCGGATGCTGGCGAGCTGCGCTTGCGCGGCAAACCCGTAGTCTTCGATACACCGTTGGCGGCACTTCAGGCGGGGATCGCGATGATCCACCAGGAACTCAACCTGATGCCGCACATGAGCATCGCCGAAAACATCTGGATCGGCCGCGAGCAGCTCAACGGCCTGCACATGATCGACCACCGCGCCATGCACCGTTGCACCGCGCAACTGCTGGAGCGCTTGCGCATCAACCTCGATCCCGAGGAGCAGGTTGGCAACCTGAGCATCGCCGAACGGCAGATGGTCGAGATTGCCAAAGCGGTGTCCTACGACTCCGACATTCTGATCATGGATGAGCCGACCTCGGCCATCACCGAGAAGGAAGTTGCGCACCTGTTCTCGATCATTGCCGACCTCAAGCGCCAGGGCAAAGGCATCATCTACATCACGCACAAAATGAACGAAGTGTTCGCCATTGCCGATGAAGTGGCAGTGTTTCGCGACGGCGCCTACATCGGCCTGCAACGGGCCGACAGCATGGACGGTGACAGTCTGATTTCGATGATGGTCGGGCGCGAACTGAGCCAGTTGTTCCCGGTGCGTGAAAAACCGATTGGCGATCTGCTGATGTCGGTCCGCGACCTGAAACTCGACGGCATATTCCAGGGCGTCTCGTTCGATCTGCATGCCGGGGAGATTCTCGGCATCGCCGGGCTGATGGGCTCCGGACGCACCAACGTCGCCGAAACGATTTTTGGCATAACGCCCAGCGACAGCGGTGAGATCCGTCTGGACGGCGAGGTGGTGCGCATCACCGATCCGCACATGGCCATCGACAAGGGATTCGCGCTGTTGACCGAGGATCGCAAGCTCAGCGGCCTGTTCCCGTGCCTGTCGGTGCTGGAAAACATGGAGATGGCGGTGCTCCCGCATTACGCCGGCCACGGCTTTATCCAGCAAAAAGCCCTGCGTGCTCTGTGTGAAGACATGTGCAAGAAGCTGCGGGTGAAAACTCCGTCGCTGGAGCAGTGTATCGACACCTTGTCAGGCGGCAACCAGCAGAAAGCCTTGCTCGCCCGCTGGCTGATGACCAATCCACGGATCCTGATTCTCGACGAGCCGACTCGCGGCATCGATGTCGGCGCCAAGGCCGAGATCTATCGGCTGATCTCCTTGCTCGCCAGCGAAGGCATGGCGGTGATCATGATTTCCTCGGAACTGCCGGAAGTGCTGGGCATGAGCGACCGGGTGATGGTCATGCACGAGGGCGACCTGATGGGCACCCTCGGCCGCGACGAAGCCACTCAGGAACGAGTCATGCAACTGGCCTCGGGCATGTCCCAGGTCCATTGACCGGTCACGGTCTCTGTGGCGAGGGAGCTTGCTTCCGCTGGGCAGCGAAGCGGCCCTTTTGCTTGGGCTTTCTGCGCAATCCAGCGCAAGCAAGCGCCCTCGCCACAAAAAGCAGCTTGCATCCAAAGGTATGTATTCGATACCGGATTTTATTTGAAGGGTGAGTGGTTATGAACGCGATACTGGAAAACAAGCCTGCAACGGCACCGACCAAAAGTCGTCGGCGCTTTCCAACCGAACTGAGCATTTTTCTGGTGCTGATCGGCATCGGTCTGGTCTTCGAGGTGTTTGGCTGGATCGTTCGCGACCAGAGCTTCCTGATGAACTCCCAGCGTCTGGTGCTGATGATCCTGCAGGTGTCGGTCATCGGCCTGCTGGCCATCGGCGTGACTCAGGTGATCATCACCACGGGGATCGACTTGTCATCCGGGTCGGTGCTGGCGCTGTCAGCCATGATTGCGGCGAGTCTGGCGCAGACATCGGATTTCGCCCGCGCAGTGTTCCCGTCGCTGACTGACTTGCCGGTGTGGATTCCGGTGATCGCCGGGCTTGGGGTCGGGCTGCTCGCCGGGGCGATCAACGGCAGCATCATCGCCATCACCGGGATTCCACCGTTCATTGCCACGCTCGGCATGATGGTTTCGGCGCGCGGTCTGGCGCGTTACTACACCGAAGGCCAACCGGTCAGCATGCTCTCCGACTCTTACACCGCGATCGGTCATGGAGCGATGCCGGTGATTATCTTCCTGGTGGTGGCGGTGATCTTTCACATCGCGTTGCGCTACACCAAGTACGGCAAGTACACCTACGCCATCGGCGGCAACATGCAGGCGGCGCGGACCTCGGGGATCAACGTCAAACGCCATTTGGTGATCGTCTACAGCATCGCCGGTCTGCTGGCGGGGCTGGCTGGCGTAGTAGCGTCCGCCCGGGCTGCGACGGGGCAGGCCGGGATGGGCATGTCCTACGAGCTCGACGCGATTGCAGCGGCGGTCATCGGCGGTACCAGTCTGGCCGGCGGCGTCGGGCGCATTACCGGGACGGTGATCGGTGCGCTGATTCTCGGGGTAATGGCCAGCGGGTTCACCTTCGTCGGCGTCGATGCCTATATTCAGGACATCATCAAAGGTTTGATCATTGTGGTGGCGGTGGTCATCGACCAGTACCGCAACAAGCGTAAACTCAAGCGCTGAGAGCCGAATAATCGCGAAAATGCGCCACACCCGAACGGTGTGGCGCAGCCGTTTGTCTTCTATATACATCCGCTCGACTGAATTTCTTGCTATAAACGCACTCCGATAACCGCCGTGAAGCCTGTATCAGAGCAGTTTCCGGGCTTTGTCGGACAAATTTGCTGGATTTCCAGTTGCTGAGGCCTCAAGTCGGCCTTAGACTGCCGCCCCTCGTAAATTGAGTGCCGGGTGGCGTTTGCCATAAACGATGCCTTTCCGTCGACCGGACACGGTTCGCCGGAACGCTCCCTAATTCGCCTTAATGCACGTTTTTTTATAGAGATATCAATGACAAAGGACAAGTTGCTGGCCATGCCGGCAGATGACTACATGAATTCCGAGCAACACGCTTTCTTCAGTGAGCTGTTGCAGAACATGAAAGTCGAAACCCATGAGCGCATTGAGCAAAACCGTATCGCCATCGAAAGCCTGGATACCCCGGCTGACCCGGCGGACGCGGCTTCGGTTGAAGAAGAGCGCACCTGGCTGGTCAACGCGATCGATCGCGACCAGCGCATGCTGCCGCAACTGGAACAAGCCCTTGAGCGCATCAAGGAAGACAGCTTTGGCTGGTGCGATGACAGCGGCGAGCCTATTGGCCTGAAACGTCTGCTGATCAGCCCGACCACCAAGTACTGCATCGAAGCTCAAGAGCGTCACGAGCAGATCGACAAGCACCAGCGTCAGGCCTGATTCTGTGTGGTGACCCATGAATGTGGGTCACCCTGAAAAGATCGCAGCCTTCGGCAGCTCCTGCATAGAGCTGGCGGGGCTGCGATCTTTGTTTTTGCTCGTCTGCGATATTCCTCGCCGTTCCATTGACCTGTCACAGCCTCACGACTAACGGACCATAGATAATGGCGTTGTAGTGGCGTTTAATGCAGTCACAACAATGAGAACAAGCGTGGGGTGTTGATATGACGAGAGATGGATCTCTGGTTGGGGCTCTGCCTGCACCAGTGCTTTTGCCGAAAAACCGCTGGATCGCACCGACCCTGCAAAGCATCGCCCTGATGCTGTTGCTCGCCGGCATGACGCTGGGTGAGTGGTCGCTTTACATTGGCATGCCGTTGGCGGTGCTGATTGTCTGGCTGCCGCGCCTGCGTTCCCGAACCGTCCCCGATGTACAGCCTGCCGACACGGGCAGCGCCATTTCCGAACTGACTCGCGACCTTTCCTACACCACCAGCCACAACGCCTTGTCGGCGGCCGGGGTGGCGTTTTCAGTCAAGGAACTGGCGAGCAAACTTGAATCGCAACTCGATGCCGCGGCGCGAATCGTCAGCAATGCCGAGGTGATGATCGCTACGGAACAGGCGACTTCGCAGCTCAGCCGCGAAGCACTTGGGGCTGCCAGCGAGGCGCATCACAGCAGTGCGGCGGGGCGTACCGAATTGGTCGATTCAATCACGCGCATGCATCAGCTCAGTCAGCGCGCCAATGCCAGCCGTGAATTGATCGAGGCCTTGAGCCTGCGCAGCGATGACATTCAGCGGGTGACGCTGGTGATTCAGTCGATTGCCAGTCAGACCAACCTGTTGGCGTTGAACGCAGCGATCGAAGCGGCGCGGGCCGGTGAACATGGTCGGGGCTTTGCGGTGGTGGCGGATGAGGTGCGCGGGCTGGCGGCGCGCACGGCGTCGGCAACCGGGGAAGTCGGCGAGATGGTCGCTGACATCCAGCAGCGCACGGCGCAGGTGGTGGAGCAGATCCGTGAGTTGTCCAGCGATCTGCAAACGGGCGTCGAACAAGTCGAACACACCGGTCAGCATCTGGAGAACATCGCGCGCCTGGCCGCCGGTGTAGAAAATCAGGTCGGCGAGATCGCCCGAGGCGCAGAGACCAATCGCGAGCAACTCGACAGCCTGTTCAAAGCCATTGAGCAAATGCGCAGCGATCTGGCGATCAGCGATCAACAGACCCGTCGACTCGCCGAGGCGGCGGTGCAGATGGAAGGGCAAGCGGAAACCATCAGTGAGCGTCTGGCAGAAGTCGGTCTGGATGACTATCACCAGCGCATTTATGACCTGGCGCGGGAAGGCGCGAGTCAGATCGCGGCGCGATTCGAGGCGGATGTCGAACAAGGACGGGTCAGTCTAGAGGATCTGTTCGATCGTCAGTATCAGGCGATCCCGAATACGCAGCCGGCGAAATATCAGACCCGTTTCGACCGTTACACCGATCAGGTCTTGCCGGCAATTCAAGAACCGTTGTTGCCGCGTCATGAGGGGCTGGTGTTTGCCATTGCCTGCACGCCGCAGGGTTATGTGCCGACGCATAATCAGCTGTTCAGCCAGCCGTTGACCGGTGACGCCCAGGTCGATGCAGTCAACAATCGCACCAAGCGCAAGTTCGCCGACCGCACTGGCATTCGCTGTGGCAGCCATCAGCAGGCGGTGCTGTTGCAGACCTATACGCGTGATACCGGTGAGCTGATGCATGACTTGTCGGTGCCGATCATGATCAAGGGCCGGCATTGGGGTGGATTGCGTCTGGGCTATAAACCGGAAAGTCCGCGCTGAGCGATTGTTACGATTGATGCAATGAATCAGTGCAGCGGCGTCGCTGTTTCCTCCCCGGGGAAATCATTAATATGCCGACTTAGTTAGGTGGCTAATGATTTTGGAGGTCTGCATGCAATGCAGAGTTGATGTCGCCGTGATGATCGGCAGTGGCGTACCCGCCGGTTTGCGCGCATTGGGGCAAAGCGTTTGCTGGGTGGTGTTGCTCAATGGTGAGCGGCGCGGCACCGCGTTTGCCAGTCGCGATGAGGCCGAGGAGTGCAGGGCTGCGTGGCTCGCGCAGTTGCGGGCCGAGCCTGGGGACAGCCTGCACTGATCAGGGTTACTTGCCGTCGTGCAGGCGAACGTTCAGTTCATCGACCATGACGGCCTCTTCGCCGTCAGCGCGTAACCACTCTTTGAGCATCTGAGACTGTTGGGGCGACCAGAACGGAGCATCGATCAACTTGGTGTCTGGCTCTAACGGGTGTTTCTCGATGAAGTCGTCGATCGCTTTGTTGTCCGAAGGCAGACCCAACTGATCGAACAGGGTTTTCAAGTTGTACGCTTCCAGATCCATCATGTGCTCCTTTCTGAAATGCGCCGGAATGGCGCAGTCAATCACTCTTTATCTGAGGTAGCCGCTGGCCAGGAGTTCGATTTGCATTTCGAGGGAGCGAGCAAGCGCACAAGCCTCGTTGTGATCTTCGCGGAAACCTCTTACGCGGCCGGTCGATTTTTCCTTTATGTGGAAAAAGGCGTTACCCGCCGGCACGACTTGAAAGCGCGGGGCCTGACCGATTTCCATGGGGTTTTGCAGATCGCTCATATCGCTCATATGCAAGATCAGAGGCGATTTGAGTCGGGCGTCAGCGGGCATGGCGAAGTGAGTCAGAGTGCACATGTGAAGTCCTTTTCATCAGTTGGCCGAAATTTACAGGCCGTTTCGGGTAGTCGTGATGAGCATCGCTGCTCTAGAATCGCCAGTACCTGTTGACGACAGGGCTTATCTAAAGCAATTTTTCGCTAGCGATATGTCGGAAAAGTGCTTTTTTTCGTGCGAATTTTCCCTAAAGTTCGTAGTCAGTCTTCTCTGGCAGCCGGTAAGGATTTTTCCTTCGAACTTTGGCGACATTGGGGGGCGTTTCGCGGGTGACAATCCCGTAGTCTTGCAAACCTCGTGTTGAACGAATTCGCGGCTCCGTTCGGGTTTTTATTTGGGTATTTGGCAGTTCCATCGGCCTGGCCGTTTTTTTGCCGTGCGCGTTTTCCGTGTGCGGTTTTTTCAGATCTGGGGATGTTTCTTTGGCAGTCAGTAATCTCGATATGCATGCTTTGTTCGTGTTGGGTGATTTGCGTGCAAAGCTGGTCAAGCTGTTCCAATCGCGTTTTGTTTACATCACCGAGCAAAACGCCGAAGGCATTTATGTCGCTGAAATCGACACCGAAAGTGCCTTGGTGGTGGATGACAAACCGGGGCTCAAGCTCAAGGTCGGCGATCATTTCAGCGCTTCGGTCTTGCCCAGCCGCGAAGGCGGCAAGCTGGACATCCGTTTTCGCGAAATCAAACTGACGGTCTATGGAATTGGCGATTACGCCTTCGTCGAGACCGCTGATGGCCACGCAATCCTGTTCAAGGAAGGTCACAGCGTGGTGACCGTGTTTGCCGCCCATCAGCAATTGCAGGAAGGCCTGACCAAGACTTTGAAAGCGGTCACCGCCAAAGCCGCGAAGTGGCGCAAGGGCGAGTTGGTGACGTTCAAGGCCAGCGAGTGATCGGTGGTTTGAGCCGCGCCGATTTCCATTCGCAGAACCTCGGCAGCGCGCGCGAGGAGGCTCGGCGGTTGTTCGCGGCGAAGGCCGAGTTGCAAGGCATGTGGCTGCGTTGGGTGGCGTCGCAGATCTACGCGCTGCGTCCAGCGGAGTACGCCAGCATGGTCAGACGTGAGCTGCAAAGCATGCAGGAAAAGTCTGATTCGTAACCTCGTCCGGGCCCTGGCCCTGAAAAAGCAGGAACCTCGTCTACAGTCAGTTGACTGAGTATTCAGAGGCTTGCGGTCTTCTCTCAGGCCATTGCTGTGAACAGCACGAGGTGCAATGCATGAACGGATTTCGACGGTTACTGGCCGCCAGCGTGGCCACATTCGCTTTGCTGGGTTCGGCGCAATCGGTCATGGCGGCGGAGGCCCCCATCCATTTTGCCGACCTGAACTGGGAAAGCGGCAGCCTGATCACCGATGTCCTGCGGATCATTGTCGAAAAGGGCTACGAATTGCCCACTGATACCTTGCCCGGCACCACCATCACCCTCGAGACCGCGCTGGCCAACAATGACATCCAGGTCATCGGCGAGGAGTGGGCGGGGCGCAGTCCGGTGTGGGTCAAGGCCGAGGCCGAAGGCAAAGTCGCCAGCCTGGGCGATACGGTCAAGGGCGCCACCGAAGGCTGGTGGGTGCCGGAATACGTGATCAAGGGCGACCCGGCCAAAGGCATCAAACCTCTGGCACCGGACCTGCGCAGTGTCACTGACCTGAAAAAATACAAGGACGTGTTCAAGGACCCGGAAACCCCGAGCAAGGGGCGTTTCCTCAACAGTCCGATTGGCTGGACGTCGGAAGTGGTCAACAAACAGAAACTGACGGCTTACGGCTTGCAGGACGACTTCACCAATTTCCGCAGTGGCTCGGGCGCGGCGCTGGACGCCGAGATCAGTTCTTCGATCCGTCGCGGTAAACCGGTGCTGTTTTATTACTGGTCGCCGACGCCGCTGCTGGGCAAGTTCAAACTGGTGCAGCTGGAAGAACCGCCGTTTGACGCCGAGGCCTGGAAGACCCTGACCGACGCCGATAACCCCAATCCGAAACCGACTCGCTCGCTGGCGTCAAAGCTGTCGATTGGCGTGTCTACGCCGTTTCAGAAGCAGTATCCGGAAATAGCAGCGTTTTTCAGCAAGGTGGATTTCCCCATCCAGCCATTGAATAAAGCACTGGCGGAGATGAGCGAGAAACACACGGCTCCGCGAGACGCGGCGCTGGCCTTCATGAAGGCGCATCCGGATGTGTGGCAGGCGTGGCTGCCGAAGGATGTGGCGGACAAGGTGAGCGCGAGTTTGCAGTGATGAGGGCTTTCTGTGGCGAGGGAGCTTGCTCCCGCTGGGTTGCGAAGCAGCCCCAAGACCGGCTAATGCGGTTATCCAGTAAAACCGCATTAGCCGACATTGCGATTGCTGCACAGCCGAGCGGGAGCAAGCTCCCTTGCCACAGGTCAAGCGTCTATTCAGAACCGGGTTTGTACCGCCAGCTCGAAGGTGCGCGGCGTGCCCAGGTAATACGCCGGCGAAACATGCGCAAATTCGGCATACACCTCATTGGTCAAATTGCGCACGCGGCCGGTGACGGTGGTGTGCGAATCAATCTTGTAGCTGAGGAAACTGCCAAACAACGTGTACGACGGCACGGTCATGGTGTTGGCGCTGTCGGCGTAGACCGAGGCCACGTAACGCGCATCGACCCCGCCTTGCCACTGCGGTGAAAAGTCATAGGTCAGCCACAGGTTGCCGACGCGATCCGGCACGTTGGTTGGCGTGTTGCCCTTGCGCGACACCACCACGCCAGCGGCATTCTTTTCCGTGAAGTCATCGTACTGCGCGTCGACCCAGGCGAAGTTGCCCTCGGCCAGCAGTTTGTCGGTGATCCGCAGCGAGCTGGCGATTTCGATGCCTTTTGATGTCTGCTGGCCCACCGGAATGCTGCTGGTCGGGTCCAGCGGATCGGTAACGGCGAAATCCTTTCGTTCGATGGTGTAGGCCGCCACCGTCGCCGAGCCGCGTCCGTTCAGATAGTCGAACTTGCTGCCGATTTCCCATTGCTTGCCGGTCGAGACGTCGAAGTCTTGCGTGCCGTTCGGTTGCTCCGCTGCGGTGCTGTATTGCAGGTAGACATTGGCCGACGGGATGAACTGATAGGTCAAACCGGCGCGACCGGTCAGCGGTTCCCAACTGCGTTTGAGGTGCTTGGGGTTGGCAGCGGTGACGGTGCGGTGGTTGGTCACATCGAGGTCGATATCGTCATAACGCAGGCCGGTGAGCAGCGACAGTTTGTCGGTCAGCGCCAGACGGTTTTCCACAAACAGCGCTTTGGTGGTGACCTCGTTGGTCTTGTCGCTGATCAATTTCGGATTGGTCCCGGGAATGTCGTAAAAATGCCCGGGCTGATAGTTGTTCGGGTCCACCGTGCTCGCGCCTTTGACGTTGAGCGGCGAGTTGGTGGTCTGGTTGACCTTGTACTCGAAGCCACCTGACCACGTCGTATCCAGACCGAGCAGCGTATTGTCGTGACGCAACTCGAACTGGTTGCCGTTCTGTTCGCCCTGATGCCGCACCTGATACGCCGTCGAGCGGTTTACCGCGGAGTTGTCGGCGTTGTACTGGTAGGTTTCGAGGTTGCGGTAATCGCGCTGACTGTCGAGGTGATACAGCGTGTTGCGCAGGGTGGTGCTGTCGTTGATCCGGTAGTCGATGATCGAGCGTACCCAGATCGTTCGCTGTTCGTAGCGCCCATCCTCGACGTTGTAGTTGTTGAAGCGATTGTGTTTATCGATCTTCAACTCGCCGGCCTTGGGGTTGAGCACGGGGGTGCCCCAGTACGGGCTGTCCTCGTGTTCATCCTGATATTCCAGGGCCAGGGTGTGCGACAGGTTCGGCGTGAGGTCGCTGAGCAGCGAAAACGCCACGCTCCAGGCATCGCGCTCCTGGCGGTCGATGTAGCCGTTGCTGGTGTTGTGACTGACGTCCAGTCGCGCGTAGTGCTGCACATCACTGCCTGGGTCGGTCAGTGCATGATTGAGGCCGAAAGCGGTTTCAGTGGTGTCGTAGGTACCATAGCTGACGCGACCTTCAACAGCTTGTTCATCGCGGGTCGCCAGTTTGGTCACGTAGTTCAACGAGCCACCCACCGAGCCCGCGCCGTTGATCAATGACGACGGGCCGCCGACCAGTTCGACCCGATCGTATATCCACGCGTCCACCGGCCGTGCGAGACCGCCGGACACGTTGATGCCATTGAACATCTGGGTGATCTGGCTGCTGGTGAAACCGCGATAGGAGACGAAACCGCCAAACCCTGGCGGTGCGCTGGCGTTGACCCCGGGCAGGGTGTTGGCGGCGTCCTGGAAGTTCTGCGCGCCGTGGCGTTCGATGTCGTTGCGGTTGGCGATGGCGACCGAGGCGGGCGTGTCGCGCACACTCAGGCCGAGGCGCGAGGCCATGCCGCTGGATTGGTCGAGGCTCAGGCCCGGCTCCGTGCCGGATTCGCCATCGATGGTGATGGGCGCCAGATCCACGGTGGATTGCGCCCAGACGTTAACGGACAGGCAGCCGCACAGGCTCGCCAGCAGAGTGAGTTGTTTCATCGTTGAATCCTGAATGCTTGTCTAGGAATCAGCGCACAGGCAAACGCCGCGCGTTGGCGCAGTGAGCTGAAAAATCAAAACGGCAAAGGCACTCAGGCGAGCGGTGGGGCGCGAGGGTTGGCGGAGGGCCAGATGAAGCGGGCAGGCAGGTCGGCACTGACGATGGGCGCCAGTGGCGGGCTGTGTTGCTCTGGCAGGATCGCCAGGGTCAGGCTGGAGTTGAACGCCGGGCCCATGCCGCCAGTCGAGCACAACGGGCAGCCAAACGCTTTGGACAGCGTTGGTAGTTTTTCTTCGGTTGGATTGCTGGTGAGCGGTGCTTGAGTCGCCGGATCAACCGTACAAAACTGACCGCCGATGCCGTTGAGCTGCATCCCGACCATTTGTCCGTGACCGATGCTGCAGGCGAACACGTTGAACAGGACGCAGCAATAAAGCATCCAGGCCAGCAGTGAACGATCGGTACGGGAGAATTTCATGGGGCGGCACTTTACCGTACCGCTGATCGGTCGTGCACTTGAAAAAATTGCGACTAGGATGATTTGTTCAAATCCCTTTCAAGGATTTCAACCATGACCTTAGTGCTGGCTCAATGGCTGGTGACTGTTTTTGCGGTGATCGCCCTGGTGCATGTGTATTGGGCGCTGGGCGGACAATGGGCGGCGGTGGCGGCAGTGCCGCAAGTTCCGGTGGCAGGCCTGGTGCCGACGCTGCGTCCGGCGTTCAAGCCTTCGGGCTTGATCACGTTGCTGGTGGCGGCGGCATTATTGGCGATTGCCGCGCTGGTGTGTCTGCGGGTCGGGTGGGGCGTGCCGGCGGTGCATCACAAGGCGTTGCAATGGGTGATCAGTGCGATTGCATTATTGATGTTTGCCCGGGCGATTGGTGATTCGCATCTGGTGGGTTTTTTCAAGGACGTGAAGGGTTCACGGTTTGCGCGGCTGGATACCTGGGTGTATTCGCCATTGTGCGCAGCGTTGGGGGCGGGATTGTTGGCAGTGGCCTGGGTTTAAAAAGCAGGATCAAAAGATCGCAGCCTTCGGCAGCTCCTACAGGGGGTTGCATTCCAATGTAGGAGCTGCCGAAGGCTGCGATCTTTTAATGGGTCAGCTACCGCTTTCAGTGCGGCGGCTGCTGACTTCTGCCGGTACATCATCCCCGGCCATGCGCTTGCGGAACAACGCCGCCCGGGCCAGCAGCAATGTGGTCACCGGCACGGTGATCGCCAGCAGGATCGGAATCAGCCAAGCGTGCAGCACCGGCCCGGACTTCAGCGCCGAAAAGCAGATGATCGAAGCCAGCGCCACGCACCACGCGCCCAGTGTCGAAGCCAGTGCCGGCGGATGCATGCGTTGGAAATAATCCTTCATCCGCAACAGACCGGTCGCGCCGATCAGCGCAAACACGCCGCTGAGGACCAGCAGAATCGCCACCGGAATCTCAACCCACAGAGACAGTTCCGCGTTCATTCGATCACCTCGCCACGCAGCAGGAATTTCGCCAGGGCAAACGAGCCAACGAAGCCGAACAGCGCGATCAGCAGCGCCGCTTCGAAGTAAGTGTCACTGGAATAGCGAATGCCCAGGGTCAGCATCATCAGCATCGCCACGATGTACAGATAGTCCAGCGCGAGTACCCGATCTTGCGCCGACGGCCCTTTGAACAGGCGTACCAGCGTCAGCACCATGGCCAGCGAGAACAGGAACAGCGTCAGCAGAATCGCGTTGGACAGTAATGGGCTCATTCGAAAATCTCCATCAGCGGCCGCTCGTAAGTGCTCTTGAAGTGCTCGATGAATTGCACTTCGTCATCCAGATCCCAGACGTGCAGCAACAGAATGCTGCGATCCAGCGCCAGTTCCGACCACACCGTGCCGGGCACCACCGTGCAGATCATCGATAACGTGGCCAGGCCATGAGCATCGCGCAGGTCCAGCGGTACTTTCACGAAACAGGAACGAGGTGGGCGGCGACCGGCGTTGAGCACACCCCAGGCGACGATCAGGTTCGATACCACGACATCGCGGCCGACCAGGAGGAACAAACGCAGAATCGTCCCCGGACGGCGAATGCGCACTTGTTTCGGACGCAGTTTGCGCATCATCAAAGGTGCAGCGAAGCCCAGTATTGCGCCGAGCAGCAGGTTGCCCGGGCTGATCGACAGGTTCAGGGTCAACCACAACGCACACAGTGCCAGAGAGAGTAACGGAGCCGGAAACACACGCTTCATGGCTGCACCTCCAGCATCGCGGCCTTGGCTTCCGGGCTGGGCACCGCGCGGGTGCCGAGCACCGCCATGACGTATTGCTGCGGATTGTTCAGGGCATCGGCCGTGGCCTGGGTGTAGCGCAGCAGTGGTTCAGCCTTGAAAGTCAGAGCGATGCTCAAGCCCAGCAGCAGGAAAATCGGCGCGCATTCGAGTTTGCGCAGGAGCGGCGAAGGGCGTTCTTCCGGTGTCCAGAAGCGCTGGATGCCGAGGCGCGAGAACGCCATCAACGATGCCAGCCCTGACAGGATCAACAGCGCCAGCAAGGCCCACGCGGCATTGGAAATCGGTGCGCCGGTACCCAGTCCCAGCGGATTGAGCAGTGCGCCGATCAGGCTGAGTTTGCCGATGAACCCGGACAGCGGCGGCATCCCGATGATCAGCAGGGCGCAGGCAATGAAGCTCAGGCCGAGAAACGCCATGGTCCACGGGATGACCTGGCCGACCACGGCTTTCTGTTCATCGTCGAGGTTGATGCCTTTGGGCGGTTGCAGGGATTCCTGCGGTCGCGGCAGCAGCTCGCTTTCGTCTTCCAGCGGGATCTCGTTGGCCGAACGCGAACGCTCGATCAACTCGGCCAGCAGGAACAGCGCGCTCAAGGCCAGTGTCGAGCTGACCAGATAGAACAGCGCCGCGCCGATCAGGTTCGGCTGGGCGAAACCGACCGCCGACAGCAGAATCCCCGCCGAGACCAGAATGCTCAGGCTGGCCATGCGCTCCAGGCGTTGTGCGGCAAGAATCGCCAGCGCTGCGCAGGCGATGGTCGCCATGCCGCCGTAAATCAGCCAGTCACCGCCGAAGAATGCCGACGCCCCGGCCTGACCGGAAAACAGCAGCGTCCACAGACGCAGCAGGGTGTAGACGCCGACCTTGGTCATGATCGCGAACATCGCCGCGACCGGTGCACTGGCCGAAGAGTAGGCCGGCACCAGCCAGAAGTTCAGCGGCCACATGCCGGCCTTGGCCAGGAATGCTACGGCGAGAATCCCCGCGCCGGCATGCAGCAAGCCGCGGTCGGCTTCCGGCACCAGCGGAATCTTCAGTGCCAGGTCGGCCATGTTCAGGGTGCCGGTGACGCCGTAGATCAGTGCCGCGCCGATCAAAAACAGCGACGAGGCGAGCAGGTTGATCGAGATGTAATGCAGGCCCGACGACACGCGCGCGCGCCCCGATCCGTGCAGCAACAGGCCATAAGAAGCGGCCAGCAGCACTTCGAAGAACACGAACAGGTTGAACAGATCCGCCGTCAGGAACGCGCCATACAGGCCCATCAACTGAATCTGGAACAGTGCGTGGAAGCTCGAACCGGCCCCGTCCCAGCGGGCCATGGCGAAGAGCAGGGCGCTGACGCCGATGATCCCGGTCAGCACCAGCATCAGCGCGGACAGGCGATCGACCACCAGCACGATGCCGAACGGCGCTTGCCAGTTGCCCGGCAGGTACACGCCGATCGAACCGGGCACGCCGGTGGTCTGCGTCCATTGCAGCAGCAACACCGAAATGAACAGGCCGACGAGGCTGGAGAACAGGTTGATTTTCGCCTTCAGCGGCCGGTGCCGCTCGCCGAGCATCAGCATGATCGCGGCGGTCAGCAGCGGTAGCAGAATCGGTGCGGCGATCAGGTGAGTCATCGCCATCATTCTTTAGGCTCCCGGCCGTCAACGTGGTCAGTGCCGGTCAGGCCGCGCGAGGCGAGCAGCACCACCAGGAACAGTGCGGTCATGGCGAAACTGATGACGATCGCGGTGAGTACCAGCGCCTGCGGCAGCGGGTCGGTGTAGTGCAGCAAGTCTTGCGTCACGCCGTCCTTGATCACCGGCTCCTTGCCGATGAACAGGCTGCCCATGCTGAAAATGAACAGGTTGACCGCGTACGACAGCAGGCACAGGCCCATGACCACTTGAAAGGTCCGTGGTCGCAGGATCAGCCAGACGCCGGAAGCGGCGAGGACGCCGATGGCGATTGCGATGACTTCTTCCATCAGACGGCTCCTTTGCTGGCGACGGACTTGGGCAGCGACGCAGTCTTGTGACCACGCACCGATTGGTGGGCGAGGGCGGTGAGGATCAGCAGCGTCGAGCCGACCACCACGGCGTACACGCCGATATCAAAGAACAGCGCACTGGCGATATGGATGTCACCCAGCAGCGGCAGGGTGAAATGCCAGGTATGCGTGGTGAGAAACGGATAGCCGACCACCATCGCGCCGAGCCCGGTGGCAGTGGCGAACAGCAAACCGGTGCCCATCCAGCGCAACGGCCGCAGGCTCATTTGCGCCTCGACCCACTGCGTGCCGGCGACCATGTATTGCAGTATGAATGCCACCGACATCACCAGCCCCGCGACGAAACCGCCGCCCGGCTGATTGTGGCCGCGCATGAACAGATAGAACGACACCACCAGCGCAATCGGCAGCAGCAGGCGCACCAGCACTGCCGGCACCATCATGAAGCCGAGCGCGGTGTCGCTGGCCGAACGCGGGTTGACCAGATCGGTGACCACATCCGGTGCCAGCAAGCGTTGCTGGGCCGGCAGTTGCAGGCTTTCTTTCGGTGGGCGGAAGCGGCGCAGCAGGGCGAACACGGTCAGCGCTACCGCAACCAGCACGGTGATTTCACCGAGGGTGTCGAAGCCACGGAAGTCCACCAGCATCACGTTGACCACGTTGCTGCCACCGCCCTCGGGCATGGCGCGACTGAGGTAGAACGAAGAGATGTCGTTCGGTGTCTGCCGGGTGAGCATGGCGTAAGACAGCAGCGCCATTCCGCCGCCCACGGCGATCGACAGCAGCAAGTCGCGCAGACGGCGAATACGCGCCTTGCGCAGGCTGCTCGGCAGTGGCGAGACTTCTTCGATGCGTCGCGGCAGCCAGCGCAGGCCCAGCAGGATCAGCACGGTGGTGACCACTTCGACCGCCAGTTGCGTCAGCGCCAGATCCGGAGCGGAGAACCAGACGAACGTCACGCAGGTCATCAGGCCACAGACGCTGACCATGGTCAGGGCGGCGAGACGGTGATACTTGGCCTGCCATGCCGCGCCGAGGGCGCAGGCAATCGCCAGCAGCCACAGGGTCACGAAGACGATGGAACCCGGAATCTTCGGCCGGTCGCCCCAGCTCAGGCTGCTGTGCAGCATCGGGATCAGGCCGGCGAGTACCGCCGCCAACACCATCAGGAACAGTTGCATTTGCAGGCGTCGGGTGCCGAGCCGGCGTTCTACGCGACGGGCCATGCGCATCATCACCACCAGACTGCGCTCGAACAGACGCTTGCCGTTGAAGCGGCCTACCAGTGGTGGATATTTGAAGCGGCCACGCTTGAGCTGATTGCGCAGCAACAGATAAACCACGATGCCACCGGACATGGCGATCAGGCTCATGATCATCGGCGCATTCAGGCCGTGCCAGATCGCCAGGCTGTACTCCGGCAACGTTCCGCCGACCACGGGCAGCGCGGCAGCCGCCAGTAGCGGGCCGACCACTTGCGCCGGGAAGATCCCCACGACGAGACAGGTGAACACCAGCAGTTCGACTGGCGCACGCATCCAGCGCGGTGGTTCGTGCGGGGTGTGCGGCAGGTCGGTGGCGGTGGGGCCGAAGAACACGTCGACGGTGAAGCGCAGCGAGTAGGCGACGCTGAAGGTACCGGCGATGGTCGCGACAATCGGCAGCGCCGCTTCGACCCACGCCGTGGCGTTGATGAACACGGTTTCGGCGAAGAACATTTCTTTCGAGAGGAAACCGTTGAGCAGCGGCACGCCGGCCATCGAGGCGCTGGCGACCATGGCCAGCGTCGCGGTGAAGGGGATCAGCTTGATCAGACCGCTGAGCTTGCGGATATCCCGCGTGCCGCTTTCGTGGTCGATGATGCCGGCGGCCATGAACAGCGAGGCCTTGAAGGTCGCGTGGTTGAGGATGTGGAACACCGCCGCGACCGCCGCCAGCGGACTGTTCAGGCCCAACAGCAAGGTGATCAGGCCGAGGTGGCTGATGGTCGAGTAGGCGAGTAGACCCTTGAGGTCGTTCTGGAACATCGCGCAGTACGCGCCGAGCAGCAGCGTACACGCGCCGGCGCCGCTGACGATGTAGAACCATTCTTCACTGCCGGACAGTGATGGCCACAGGCGCGCGAGCAGGAACACCCCGGCCTTGACCATGGTCGCCGAGTGCAGATAAGCCGAAACCGGGGTGGGCGCCGCCATTGCGTGCGGTAGCCAGAAATGGAAGGGGAACTGGGCGCTTTTGCTGAGGGCGCCGATGAGGATGAGGGGTAGCAGAATAGGGTAGAGGGCATGTGCACGAATCTGATCGCCGGCGGCCAGGACCTTGTCCAGGTCATAGCTGCCGACGACATGGCCGAGGATCATGACCCCCGCCAGCAGGCACAATCCCCCTGCACCCGTGACCATCAGCGCCATATAGGCGCCACGGCGTGCGTCGGCGCGGTGGTGCCAGTAGCCGATCAGCAGGAACGAGAAGAGGCTGGTCAACTCCCAGAAAAACACGATCTGGATCAGGTTGCCGGAGATCACCAGCCCGAGCATGGCGCCCATGAACGCCAGAAAAAAAGCGAAGAAACGCGGCACCGGGTCGTCCGGCGACATGTAATAGCGGGCATATAAAGAGACGAGGGTGCCGATGCCCAGCACCAGCATCGAGAACAGCCAGGCAAAGCCGTCCATGCGCAGAACGAAGTTCAGACCGAGGCTGGGCAGCCACATGAACTCTTCGCGGATCACGCCGCCATGGGCAATTTGCGGGTACAACAGCGCGACCTGGACGGTACCGATCAGTGCGACCAGACCTGCCAACAGGGATTCGGTATTACGCGCGTTGTGTGGCAGCACGGCTGCCAGACAGCTGCCAATGAATGGCAGAAGCAGTAGAACTATCAGGGACATAGGCTTCTAATCTGCGGAAGTTTGTGAAGCATCATACGTGCCAGCTCCCCGATCACCAAACGCCAGGATGTCTCAGAATCCTACAAAGTAGTCTGGAATTAACTGTTTGGCATTGTTTCAGGTGGAGGGATGTTGCCTGTGATGGCCCTATCGCGAGCAGGCTCACTCCTACAGGGGAACGCATTTCAATTGTAGGAGTGAGCCTGCTCGCGATAGCAATTGATCAGACGCTGAAACTCTCAACCTTGAGTCTCTTGCTCCAATTCTGTCTCGGAGTCTTCAGATTTGCCCTTGGTCTTCAGCTCACTGACAATCACCGCCGCCACAATCAACCCGGCCCCCACCAATGCAATCGCCGGCAGTCGTTCCCCGGCGATCCGCCCGACAATCCCGGCCCATACCGGCTCACCGGCATAGATCAACGTGGCCCGGGTCGGCGAAACGCTCTTCTGCGCCCAGTTCATTGCTACCTGAATTGCTGCACTCGCCGCGCCCAGACCCAAAGCCGTCACCAGCAGGGTCCAGGAGAAGTCCGGAAGCACCTCACCCGTTGGCACCACCAGCAGAAATGACAACACCGAGGTCGTTGCCAGTTGCACCACGGTCACCCGGCGCACATCGACCTGGCCGGCATAGGTGCTGATCAGAATGATCTCGGCAGCAATCGCGATGGCGCTGATGAGCGTGGCAATCTCACCGGGACTGAAGTTCAGCGAAGCCCCGGACGGCCCGGACAGCAACATCAACCCGGTAAACGCCAGCATGATGCCGATGCTCGGCATCAATCCCGGACGCCGCCCGAGCACCAGCCATTGCAGCAATGGCACGAACGGCACATACAACGCGGTAATGAATGCCGACTGACTGCTCGGAATGGTTTGCAACCCGACCGTCTGCAAGCCGTAACCGAGCATGATTGCCACGCCGATGAAGGCGCCAGCCTTGAGTTCGAACAAGGTCAGTTCACGCAGATGCCGCCAGGAGAACAGCGCAACGATGCACGCTGCTGCGGCAAAGCGCAGGCCGACGAAAAACATCGGGCCGCTGACGGTCATCGCGTGTTGAACCAGCAAAAAAGTGCCGCCCCAGACCATGGTGATCAGCACCAGCACGCACTCGGCCTTGCTGAAGCGGTTGAAGCGAAGCGGTGTTTGGGGGCTGTTCACGGACGTCATGACCTTGCGCACTATAAAAGACAGGACGCACAATGCGCCCAACGTTGCGCAGTATACTGCCCAACCTCAGCGAGTGAGCAATATAGTGCACAAAGATTCCCACCAACGAGCCTCCGTCCTGCAACACGTCAGCCTGAATGTCCGGCGGCTGCGTCATGCCGCCGACATGAGCCAGACCGCGCTCGCGGAAAAGTCCGGAGTCAGTCGACGCATGCTGGTGGCGATCGAGGCCGGCGAAAAGAATGTCAGCCTGACCACCCTCGACCGCGTTGCCGAAGCGCTCGACGTCGCCTTCAGCGATTTGATCCAGGCACCCGATGCCCGCGATCCGAGCCGCATCAATGAAGTGGCATGGGCCGGAAAGATCCCCGGCAGCAAAGCAGTGCTGCTGTCCAAAGCCACCGCCACCCGCGAAGTCGAGCAGTGGGAATGGTGCCTGCAACCGGGCGAGGTCTATCCCTCCCAACCGGATGCCGACGGCTGGAGCGAGCAGATCTATGTGTTCGAAGGTTGCTTGACGTTAATGCTCGGCGATCAACCGCAGCACATCGGCACCGGTGAGTTTTTCATGTTTGCCAGCAACCAGCCGCACGCGTATCGCAATGATGGCGACGTGGCGGCGCGGTTTGTCCGAAATGTGGTGATTTGAATGATTCAGCGCGCAGACATCCTGATTATCGGCGGTGGCCTCAGTGGCTCGATGCTGGCGGTGCAATTGTTGCGGTTACCCGCTCAGCGCAAGATTCTGATTATCGAACCGCGCGCCGAACTGGGCCGGGGCGAAGCCTATAGCGCGGTCGAATTGGGCCACACGCTCAACGGCAATGCCGCACGCATGAGCGTTGATCCGGATAACCCGGATGATCTGACGCAATGGCTGACCGAACATATTGCCGCCGGGGGCTGGCCGGAGTCTGCCGAGCAGCAAGTGCCCGTCAGTGAACTGTTCCCGCCTCGCGGACTGTTTGGTGTCTATGTGCAGCAGCGCCTGGCGGAAGCGCGAAAGGTCGGCGAGCAATACGGCTCGATCGTCGAACATATCTGCGCGGAAGTCGTTGACCTGCAAACTGAAGCTGATTCTGTGCAGATCACTTTGAGCGATGGCCAGGCATTGCGGGGCGCCTACGCGGTACTCGCTACCGGCATGTTCCCCGCTGCACGCACGCCACAGAAAGAGTCCAGCGGCCTGAATGCCGCCGCACTCGATCCATGGGATGTCGCGGCCATGCGCCAGCTCGATCCGTTATCGACCGTGCTGATCATCGGTTCCGGCCTGACCATGGTCGATGCCGTGGTGTCGCTGGAACAGGCCGGGCATCGTGGGCCTATTGAAGTGTTCTCCCGTCACGGTTTGCTGCCCCGTGTGCGCCGGCAACCGCCAGCCTGGGTGGATTTCCTCGCTGAAAATCACAATATTCGCTCGCCGCGACAATTGTTGCGCGAGCTGCGCCGGCATTGCCGTGACGCTATCGCCCAAGGCATCGATTGGCAGGCACCGCTGGACACGGTTCGGGTGCACATCGGCCGATTGTGGAGTCAGGCAACTGACGTGCAGCGTCGACAATTCGTACGTCATGTGCGGCCGTGGTGGGAAAGCCATCATCATCGTTCGCCGCCGCTGAGTGCGCAGTTGGTTGAGCGTTTATCTGCAGAGGGACGGCTGCGGATTCATGCGGCTTCTTTTAAAGGGATTGAGCCGATCGTGGAGGGCGGGGTGAGTATCCGCATTCGTCGGCGGGGTGAAACAGAAACTTGCGTGATGCAGGGGGCGGCGTTGATCAACTCCAGCGGGATCGAATACGACTGGCGGCGTGTTGCCAGGCCATTGCCTCAGCAGTTGCTGGCACGTGGCCTGGTGCGGCCGGGGCCATTGGCGCTGGGGATTGCGGCTGCGATTGACGGTGCCGTGCTGGACGATAACGGGCAGGTCGCGAATCGGTTATTCGCCATGGGACCGCCGTTGCGCGGGATGTGGTGGGAGAGTACGGCGGTGACGGATGTGGCGTTGCAGGCGAAGGCACTGGCTGCGCGGTTAGTGGGGACGTCGAAAAATTGAGGTGCACTTTCGGGCCTGTTCGCGAGCAAGCTCGCTTCCACAGGACTCTGGTTGTAAACACCATTTGTGCTACACCACAGAACCTGTAGGAGTGAGCCTGCTCGCGATAGCGGTGGTTCAGTCGATATAAAAGGTGACTGATCTACCGCTATCGCGAGCAGGCTCGCTCCTACATTTATAGCGTGGTAAGTGAAAGAGTTACGCCACGACTCGATAGCACGGCACATACGCCGCGCCGCCCGGCAGTTTCATCCGGTGTTGGGCGACGAAGGCTTTGAGCAGCGCGTCCAGCGGTTGCATGATCGCCGCGTCACCGCGGATCTGGTACGGCCCGTGTTGCTCGATCAGGCGGATGCCCTTGTCCTTGACGTTGCCCGCAACGATCCCGGAGAACGCCCGGCGCAGGTTGGCCGCCAGTTCGTGCGGTGGCTGGTCGCGGTGCAACTTGAGGTTGGCCATGTTTTCGTGGGTCGGATCGAACGGACGCTGGAAGCCTTCGTCGATCTTCAGCAGCCAGTTGAAGTGGAACGCGTCGTTGCGTTCGCGGCGGAACTGCTTCACCGCTTTCAGGCCCTGAGTCATCTGACGCGCGACTTCGGCCGGGTCGTCGATGATGATTTCGTAGTGCTGTTTGGCGGCTTCGCCGAGAGTCGCGATGACGAACGCGTCGAGTTGCTCCAGATACGGCGCGGCATGCTTCGGCCCGGTCAGGATCACCGGGAACGGCAAACCCTCATTGTCCGGATGCATCAGGATGCCCAGCAGATAGAGGAATTCTTCAGCGGTACCGGCGCCGCCCGGGAAGATGATGATGCCGTGGCCAACCCGCACGAACGCTTCCAGACGTTTTTCGATGTCCGGCAGGATCACCAGTTCGTTGACGATCGGGTTCGGCGCTTCGGCGGCGATGATGCCCGGCTCGGTCAGGCCGAGGTAACGCCCGCCGTGAATGCGTTGTTTGGCGTGGGCGATGGTCGCGCCCTTCATCGGGCCTTTCATCACGCCGGGACCGCAACCGGTGCAGATGTCGAGGCTGCGCAGGCCCAGTTCGTGGCCGACTTTCTTGGTGTATTTATATTCTTCGGTGTTGATCGAGTGACCGCCCCAGCACACGACGATTTTCGGCTCAACGCCCGGACGCAGAGTGCGGGCGTTGCGCAGCAGGTGGAAAACGTAGTCGCTGATGCCTTGCGAGGTGCTCAGGTCGATGCGTTGGCTGTCGAGTTCGTTCTCGGTGTAGACGATGTCGCGCAGGGCGCTAAAAAGCATTTCGCGGGTGCTGGCGATCATTTCGCCGTCGACGAAAGCGTCGGCCGGAGCGTTCAGCAGCTCCAGGCGTACACCGCGATCCTGTTGGTGAATGCGGATTTCGAAATCTTTGTAGGCTTCAAGGATGGTCTTGGCGTTGTCGACATGCGCGCCGGTATTGAGGATGGCCAGGGCGCACTGGCGGAAGAGGGTATAGGTGCTGCCGGATCCGGCTTCGCTCAGTTGCTGAACTTCACGTTGAGAAAGGGTTTCCAGGCTGCCTTTCGGGCTGACCGAGGCATTGATTACGTGTCGTTGGGTCATGCAATGATCCTTAAAACGATGTCATCCCAAAACCAGGCGAATGGCATCCGAATAGTGTGTATCCATGAATGAAGATGGCACGATCTGCGCTATACCGCCATGTCCCCGTTGGACGCTGAAAAGATGAAAAGGAGCCCCAGCATAGCTAAATCCTTCGCAGAGGCGATAATGCGCGGGCGAGTTTTTTCCGTTGCTCTTTTTGTCGCTCAAGGAAGTCATAACTGATGTTCGAGATTCAGCCGATGGACGCCGCCACTTTTCGCCAGCAGACCCGGCGCAGCACAGTGATCATCGCGGTGCTGTTTCTGGTGCTGGCGATGTTGTTTTCAACGGCGGCAGTCGCGCTGTTCGGCGAGCCCGGGGGCGATAACCTGCGCTTCAATGTCGGCGGCGTGTTTGTCGCGTTCCTGTTGACGGCGGCGCTGTTGTGCGGGCGCTTCTGGAACCAGACGTGGATGGCCCCGGCGGTGTATAGCTGGCGGCTCAAACGCAGCCTGATGAGCGTCACCAATGTGATGCACCAGGTGACGGCGGCGGTAGAAAAGAATGATCCGACGGCAATGAAGGTGTTGCGTTTCTATCACCTGGGGCTGACGCAAATGCATGAACTGGACGGCAACTCCAGCGATCATGCGCAACTGCACCGTGAAGTCGAAGCCCATAAAGAGCGGATGCAGGCGCTGGGGCTCGACATCGATCAGCCACGCCTTGATCCGGCGTGGCTGCAAGCCTTGAAACCTGCGTCGCGTTAAAGCGCGATGCGGCTGGCGCGGCGCTGTTTCCACGAACGAATCAGGCGCCCGTACACCAGCAGGTTGACCGCCAGAACCACGCTGCCCAGCACCAGTTGAATCCCCGGGGTCAGCCCGGCCGGGTAAATGATCGGCCAGATGTAATGTTCGATGAAGCCGCCGGCGTATTCGGTTTGCCCGGCGGCGTGGCGCATCAGGTTTTCCCAGTAGGTCAGCGGACAGGTCAGGTGCAACACCTCGACCGCAAAGCCCCACGCGGCGGCCGGCAGGTGCAGCCACATCAGCCGTGGCCACTTGAGGACCAGCAGCCCGCCGAACAGCACGAACAGAATGAACAGCAAATGAAACAGCACCAGCCCGTCGGCTGCGATTCGGTACAGCATGTCGTCTCCCTGACGCAATTGTGAATGGCGCTATGTTACGCGCAAGGCCTGGGCAATTGCGCAAGATTGTTCAAGACCGGGCGGTGTTTTTGCTGGCACAGTCGTCGACCGTTTTCCTGGGTTGAAAAGCGTTATGTCTGATTCACTTATGCCGCGCAGTGCGTTTCTTCGCGGCGCTGCGGCGATCATGCCGCTGTCTCTGGCGACCGCGCCGTGGGGGCTGCTCGCCGGCTCCATGGCGATTGAAGCCAACCTCACGCCCCTGCAAGGGCAGGGCTTGTCGAGCATTGTGTTTGCCGGTGCTGCGCAATTGGTGGCAATCGGCATGCTCAAGGGCGGTGCCGGGATCTTCTCGATTCTGCTGACCACGCTGCTGCTGACCTCGCAACATCTGTTGTACGGCATGAGCATGCGCTCGGTGATTTCGCCGCTGCCAGGGCGTTGGCGAATCGGCCTGGGCTTTTTGCTCACCGACGAATTGTTCGCCCTGACCAGCCAGCATGACCGGCAGCAGTTCAATCGCTGGTATGCCTTGGGTGTCGGCCTGACGTTCTACATCGCGTGGAACCTGTTTACCTTCGCCGGAATCGTCCTGGGCAGCAGCATTCCGGGTCTTGAGCATCTGGGTCTGGACTTTTCGATTGCCGCGACCTTCATTGCCCTGATCACGCCGGTGGTGCGCAACGTGCCGACCGTGGTCTGCGTGGCGGTGTCGCTGTTCTGTTCGGTGTTGTTCAGTTATTGGCAATTGGGCTCGGCGCTCGTCCTGTCGGGACTGGCCGGGATGACCGCAGGGTTTATCTGCAACAAGCTGTATCGGGGGCGCACATGATGGTTTGGGCGGTAATTGTCGGGATGGGGCTGCTGGTGTTCCTCAACCGCTATGTGTTTCTTGAGCCGCGTTTGCCGGTGCGTCTGAGCAGTAACGCACGGCAGTTTCTCGGTTTCGCGGTGCCGGGCATGTTGACGGCAATCTGTGGGCCGATTGTATTCATGCCAGAGAAACAGCTGAATTTGCAGTGGGATAACCCGTATTTGCTTAGTTCGCTGGTAGCGATCGGGCTGGTGATCTACACGCGCAGTACGCTACTGAGCATGTTATTGAGCATGGGGTTTTTCTTTTTATTGCGTTGGTGGTTGTAAGTTGTCTGATGAAAACTGATCTACGCTTTATGGATGATGATTTCCTCTGAGAGCGAGGTGCGCATGGCAACCGAGAAAACGCGTCCGGATGATGACGATGAGCCAACAGAAGCGGAGATCGAGGAGCAAAAGAGAAGAGAGGAGCAAACCTGGAAACACGACGACAGCAGAGAGCTGTCGGATCGAGATCAGGAACGTCCTTTGAAACCCTGAACGCCGGAAACAAAAAGCCCCGCATAAGCGGGGCTTTTTGCATCTCAGATGTCTTCCAACTGCGTGAAATCGGGGTGTGCCGCCCGATAACCCAACGTTTTGTCGATCCAGGCATTGAGCTCATTGACCATCACCGGCGGATGGCCGGGATACCCTTCGAGGGTGGTGCGCAGGATACGTTCGATCTCAGGCACTGAACGCAGGTTTCGAGTCTTGATGTAGTGGCCGATAAAACAGTCGAGTTGAAAGCGTTCTGTCATGGACAGATAAATACACTCCAGGCCGTTGGCCTGTTTGATTGCAAAATCGTCGCGCAACTTAGTTCTCTGCAAGGCTTGTTAAAGTTGTAGGGGATTCCTGGTTTTGTTGACTCTTTGGTCAACTGGTATGCCAATTGGAAATGCGGCGCGCATGCTATCCGTAGTGCAACTAAATGTATGTATGACGGTTGAAATGTCAGACAGGCGGTTAGATCGCTCAAACGATTGTTTTATTGGCCTTGTCTCAGGGCTGAAACACCCCTTGTAAAGATCACGCATCACCCTGTAGGCGCTGCCGCAGGCTGCGATCTTTTGATCTTCGAGTCCAAAGTCAAAAGATCGCAGCCTGCGGCAGCGCCTACATAAAGAACGGGTGGCGCGGGGAGATTTTTAGGCGACTTCGGCAATCAGGCCGGCGCCTTGGTTGCGCACATTGCCCACGGCTTTGTCGACCTTGTGCCACTCGAACGTCTCCGCAGGCTCACCCTCGAACAGCAGCATTTGCTCGGCGCGTTCCACGGGCGTTGCAGGATCGAGCCATTCGCGCGCCAATTCTGCACACAACACCACGGGACGACGATCATGAATGTCGAGCATGCCGCCCGCACTGTCGGCGGTAATGATCACGAAACCATCGTCATCGCGAGGGTCCGTGCCGGGCGTGGGAAATTGCCCGATGGCGGCGCAGAAAACCGGCCCATGATCCGCCCGACGGATCAGCCACGGTTGTCGGCTTTTATCCTGTGTATCAACCCACTCGAACCAGTTGTCGATGGGGACGATCAAGCGCTGACGCCAGATCGCCCGGAAGAATGGCCCGTGGGCAACTTTCTCTACCCGGGCATTGATTGGCGCAGCGCGGTCCCTGGCCCAGTGCGGGCGCCAGCCCCAGCGCAAATTGTCGGCGTAGATTCGTTGCTCGTGCTGGTGCAGAACCGCCAGTGCGGTGGTCGGCGCGGCGTTATAACGCGCCAGCGGTGCATCGCCGACGTGATTGATCAACGCATCGGGAATGCTCAGCACCGCGACAAAGTCGTGAATGCCACGGTACTGCGAGAGTCTTCCGCACATCGGCTGAATCTCCTGATGGACGATGTCAGCTTAGTCGGCCCGGCGACTCACTCCCTGGCGGCCTGACCGGTGAACGTGTCGCGCCATCTCAGCCAGCGACGTTCCAGTGCGGCGAGCAAGCCGTCGCTGAGTTTGCCGAGCAGGGCGAGCACGATAATCGCGGCCAGTACGATGTCCGGACGCGATGTTTCGCGGCCGTCACTGAGCAGGTAGCCGAGGCCTTTGGTCGCGGCGATCAGTTCGGCGGCGACGAGAAACATCCACGCCAGGCTCATGCCGCTGCGCAGCCCCGTGAACAGGCCGGGCAGGGCGGCGGGCAGGAGAATCCGCCGCACCAGTTGCAGGCGGCTGAAGCCGTAGATATGGCCGACCTCGACCAGTTTGCGGTCGATGTTGCGAATCGCCGCGACCACGTTGACGTACACCGGGAAGAACGCGCCGATGGCGATCAAAACGATTTTCGAGGTCTCGTCGATGCCCAGCCACAGCAGCAACAACGGCACCCACGCCAGGCTCGGAATCGAGCGCAACGCGGCGAAGGTCGGCTCCAGATAGGCCTCGGCTTCACGGCTCAAACCGACCCACGCGGCGAACACCAGCGCCAGACTGGCACCGATGGCAAACCCCAGCAGTACGCGAATCAGACTGGCGCCGATGTGTTTCCACAGGGCGCCTTCGGCGAGGTCGGTGAGGGTCAGGGCGATCTCGCTCGGCGCCGGCATTTGATAGGACGGTAACCAGCCGATACGCACGATGATTTCCAGCGCAATGATGATCAGCGCCGGCAGGGCGAGGCCCTTGAATCTTCGTTGCCACGCTGGATTGAGGGGCGGTTGCTGGCGTCGCGGTACTGTGAGTGGTGCGGGCAGGTCTTTGCTGTGACTGGTCATGGGCTTGGCTCCGCTCACGACGAATCCGCGACGCGCGCGGATTCGTCGTGAGGCTGTTCGATTACTGGCGGGCGACGACTTGCTGCACACCGCTGTCGAGCAGTTGGTCGATGACTTGATCGACATTGACGCCACGGCGCACCAGCTCTTCGGAAACCAGAATCGGCGCGGCGGCTTTCGAGGCGACGACATCACTGGCGGTCAGTTGCGGACTGCTCAAGTCTGTGCGCGACAGCTGCAATTTGGCCACGTCCAGCGGCAGTCCCGATTCCTTGGCCAACAGCGCGGCGAACTCGTCAGGATTTTTCAGTGCCCATTCGCGGGCCTGTTCGTAGGCTTTGATTACCGTGTCGATAGTCTGCGGATGTTCCTTGGCGTACTGCTCGGTAACGCTGACCACGCCGTAACTGTTGAACGCCGGGTTGCGATACAACAGGCGCGAACCGGCCTGTACCTGACTGGCGGCCATGTGCGGATCGAGGCCGGCCCAGGCGTCGACATCGCCTTTTTCCAGCGCGGTGCGGCCGTCCGGATGTTGCAGGTGGACCAATTCCACATCGTCCTTTTTCAGCCCGGCCTGTTGCAGGCTGCGCAGGGTAAATAGATACGGGTCGGTGCCTTTGGTCGCAGCGATCTTCTTGCCCTTGAGGTCGGCGATGCTCTGGTACGGCGAGTCCTTGCGCACGACCAGCGCGGTCCATTCAGCGCGGCTGTAAACGTAGACCGATTTGATCGGGCTGCCGTTGGCGCGGCTCAGCACAGCGGCGAGGCTGGCGCTGGAGGCGAAATCGACGCCGCCGCTATTGAGGTACTCCAGTGAACGGTTGCTGCCCTGGCTCAACACCCAACTGACTTTGGTCTGCGGCAGGGCTTTTTCGAGGAAACCGAAATGTTTAAGCACCAGGCTGACCGGTGAGTAATAGGCGTAGTCCAGATGGACTTCCGCCGGAGCGGTTTCGGCGGCATGGGCCATCGGTTGCAGGCTCAATACCATTGCGCTGGCGGCGAGCAGTGTTTTGAGACGGGAAAACGGTAATGACAGTTTCATGGAGCGCTCCGGCAAAGGCACAGGTTTCTTATGTCCAAAAAGATATTTTTGTCGAATGCTTCCTGCATGAATGGAATATTGCAGGCTCTGTGCCATGTGCCCTCAAGTGCCGGTTTACTGGGGTTTCACTGAAGACTGTCGACGTATCGCTGTTGCTCTGTGAACAGTGTGATTTGCCGCTGTTGCTGCACGGACAGTGGAAATCCGCAGTGCTGAGCTTATGCATTAATCGAATTTAAAAGTGGTGATTTAACAGCGTTATGTTCTATGCAATTCAATTTGCAGGACTCGTCATGAAGCTCTCCCGTTTCCTACGCAGCGCGCTGACCGCTGCCCTGTTTGCATCGCCGCTTTCCTACGCAGCCGAACCTTTGGTCCTGCATGTCGGTGACCAGAACTACTACAACATCCGCGCTTCGATTGAAGCCTCCGGTGTGTTGAAAGACGCGCCTTATACGGTTGACTGGAAGCATTTCCAGGCGGCCGCACCGTTGGCAGAAGCTCTGCAAACCGGAGCGATTGACCTGGGATTCCTCGGTGACTCCGGTTTTCTGTTTCTGGCAGCGAAGCAGGCGCCAGTGAAGTTGATCGGCGTCTCCCGCCAGAATCCGGACACGATTGCGTTGCTGGTGCCCAAGGATTCCCCGGTGAAAACCATCGCCGACCTGAAAGGCAAGAAAGTCGCTTACTGGCCCGGCGCCTGGAGCCAGCAATTGACCTTGCGCGCGCTGGAGCAGGGAGGACTGCCAGAGAATTACGTCGACTTCGTCAAGCTGATGCCGATCGATGCCGCCGCCGCATTGCCGCAGGGCAGCATCGACGCCTTTCCGGTGTGGGAACCGTACATTTCCCAGCAGATTGTGTTTTCCGGCGCTCGACCGATTCTCACGGCGAAGAATCTGATGCCGGGGCTCAGTGCGATTGCGGCTTCAACGCCGTCCATCGACAGCAAGCGTGAGGCGATTGCCGATTTTCTCGGACGTTTGAAGCAGGCGCGGGCTTGGGTCGATAGCCATACCGATGAGTACGCTGACCTGTGGGCGAAGAAAGCCAATCTCGATCAGGAGGTTTCGCGGCACTGGCTGCGCCAGGCGCACATGACCGTCGGGCCGGTGGATCAACAGGCCGCCACGGATCTGCAAAGCACCGCTGACTTCCTGTTTAAAGTGAAAGCGCTGCCGGCACCGCTGGTGACGGCGGGGATTATCGACAGCTCCTTTGAGCAGGCACTGGCTCACTGAACGAGCGCCGGAACCAAACCCTGTGTACCTTATCCAACCTCGGCTCACAGAATCGGGCGCAAGGATGGATAAGGGCGAGGGAGTTTTGCCAATCGACAACATGACCGCAGCGGTCAGGCTCAAGGCAAAACATGACATCCGGATTCAGACTTCTTTGTGTAGCGGCCATGGTGTTGGGGTTGGCCGGTTGCATCGCCGCGCCCATCGAAATGACCGCACAAACCGAAACGCGCCTGAAGGCTCAGGCCCCCGTGCGTTTTCTGCTGACATTCGATGACGGCCCCAGCGCTTCGAGTTTCTGGAACCCGTCGGCCACGGTGCTCGACAGTCTCAAGGACAATCCTGTACAGCCGGGCATCAAAGCGGTGTTCTTTGTCCAGACCCGTGCGCCCCGGGCCGGCAACAGCGACATCGGCCGCGGCATCATGCGTCGCGAGTTTGCGGAGGGCCACATTCTGGCTTTCCACACCGCGACCCATTGGCACACCAACCATCGCTCGCTCGATCCTCAAGAGCTCGAAGAATCGCTGATCAACGGCACAGCGGACATCGCCGCCATCACCGGCGCACCACCGACCCTGCTGCGTCCGCCGTTCTGGAACTACGACAAACGCACGTTCGCTGCCTATCAACAACATGGCTTACACGTGTTGTTGACGGATTTGAGCGCCAATGACGGCAAGATCTGGGGCTTCAATGCCAGTCCGCGTCGGCGGGCGAACATGCTGCGGCAGTTATCGGAAGTTCGTGAGCGCGTTGCCCAGGGGGAGTTTCCCACCGTCGATGGCGTGATTCCGGTGGTGGTGACGTTCCATGACCTCAACCGTTACACCGCGCGGCACACTCGCGAATACTTGCAGATCCTTCTCGATAGCGCTGCGGCCACGGGTGTCAGGCTGGCGGATCAGCCGTTCTATACGGATCACGCTGCACTGGAAAAGGCCGCGCTGGCGCGCACTGTGCAAGAGAGTTCGGATCCGGTGCAGTTGCCGGGTATCTGGAACTGGATCTGGGATCACGACGCCCACTGAGTGGTCGCGTGAAAGTTGTGACCGGGTTAACAGTTTTGTACCGGGCACGGTACAAATTGCTCATCTATGCTCTACGGATTGATCGATTCTCGCCTGCGAGGCGTCCGTCCATGCTTGCCATTGCCGAGATTTGCCGCATCGTCGAATCCGGGTTTCCGGCGTTCAAGTGCGACTGTGTTCCCTCCACGCAGGGGCTGTTGCAGATCAAGGTGTATGAGCCGGAAAGCGGGCGCGTTGAATTGCTGCTCAATGGCGTTTCCCCGGAGCACCTCGTCACCATCCGTGACATTTCCAACTTCATCGGTGAACTGCGCACGGAGATGAGTGCGGGGCGCAGGGCTTTCGCCGGTTGAGCCTTCATAAACGCCGTTGAAACGCCTTGACGATCTGCAGCGTTGCTTCGCTGGTATTGAGATTCTGTACCGCATCCAGCGGATGCCAGATGCACTCGACGATTTCGTTTTGCGGGCGTAGCTGATCAATGTTCAGCACGGATGCTTCGTAGACGTGGTGCCGCGTGCCGCCGCTTTCCAGTTCCAGCAGATACAACACCTCGTCTGCATTCAACCCGGTTTCCTCCTGCAATTCGCGCACGGCCGCTGCCGCCCGGGTTTCTCCGGGCTCGACTTTGCCGCCGGGCAAGGCCCAGCGACAGCGAGGTTTGCGCACCAGGAGAATGTGTCGATCCTGTTCGCAAATGACGGTGGCACGTACTTTCATCTGTTACCTGTTTTACTGCTTGTCATGGAATTGAAATAAAACTGCAATATACGAGCCGGACCCGCGTTTGATGGTTCCGTCGGGATTTGGAGCATGCGGCTGAGTAAAAAGTGCCAGCTCATGGCCAGCAATCAGGCGACACCCGGGCGGGACTTCGCCGGGCACCGGGTGTAAGGTAAAAACCTGAGGCTGAATAACCGTTAGCGAAAAGGAGGTTTCCATGAGCATTGCGATGGTCAACAAAATGCACATGAACGGCTATGACGTGCTGAGCGTGAACAACGGCCCGTGGCGCGTTTGCACCCAGGGCGATCGGCTGGCGTCTTTTGCCAGCAGAGAGGAGGCACTGGCGTATGCAGCAGCGCTTCCCGGTTACAAAAAACGCTCGACGCGCGTGCAAAGTCACAAGACCCGTTGAATGACGGTAATGAAAAAGCCCCGGTTGATGCCGGGGCTTTTGTTTGAGGGGGGAAACGTCAGTGAACCTTGACCCGGCTGATCGCGCGGGCTTTCACTTCCTTGGCGTACAGTTGCAGCCGCTCTTCATCACTCTGCAGGACCTCGCAGGATCTCAGCACTGCCTGCGCATCCGCCTCGTTGCCGGACTTGCGCAGTTGCTCGGCGATGCGTTTGAGGTCGACTGCCGACCAGCGCAGATCCGATGCAACGCTTTGCAGGTCGCGCTGAAGTTCGTGTTCGTATTCATTGAGCCGCATGATCACCTCCCAGAACATTCTCGGTAAAAAATAGTAGTCGTATTTTCTCGCGGCGGCGTACGGCTCGTCTGTCTTCGGACTGAACGGATGTAAAAAATTGTCGAGACTTCGGCGAAGTCACGTTGCCACGATGGATGTGCACCCGGTTACAGGCTACATTCACTTTTTTTCAGTTCAGGGAAACACCATGCGGATATGGATCGGGAGTCTGGCGTTGGCCATGTTGACGGGTTGCTCGTTGCCGACGTCGTTGGTGCCGGGTGAACCGAATGTCAGCAAGACCAGCAGCAAGGCCCCCAAGGACTATGCCGCGTGTGTCTTGCCGTTGTGGCAGCAAGATGTCGCGAAGACCTCGCAGACGTCGATTTCCAACGGTTATCGCATCACTGCGCCGAGCATTATCACGGCGGACGAAATTCTCGACATCGTCAAATACAAGGACGGCAGCCGGGTGTCGTTGTATCAGGGACCGCCATGGGCCAAGTCCGGATCGTTGCGCAAGTCAGTGCGTGATTGCCTGTAACGAGCACATTGGGTGCATGAAAAAGCAGAAACCGGGTCAACGGTTTCTGCTTTTTTTTCGCCTTCTTCAGCCGAATCAGTCGGAAATATCGGTGAGTGCAATGGTACCGACATTGCCCTTTTTCTCGCGGCGATCCTGAATCCAGTCTTCCACCTGTTGGCCAAACTCTGCGGGTGCCTTGCGTCCGACTTTTCTGGCGATGTCGAGGATGGTCTGTTGGGAGAGGGCCTCTTCCATGCGTTGCTGTGCGGTCATCATTGCGGCGTGGATCGAGCAGGTGCCTTCGATGGCCCATTCTGGCGGTTTGCCTTCAAACAGGGCGCAACGCCCGCGAATGTCGCGACATTCAAAAATATTCTTGCGTCCATCGATGGCTTTGACGATGTCGAGCAGGGTGATTTCGTCTGCTGGCCGCGCCAGGCTGAAACCGCCACGTACGCCTTCGGAGGCAACCACCAGTTTGCTCTTGGCCAGTTTGGTGAAGATTTTCGCCAGATATTCCACGGGCACGCCTTGCAGTTCGGCGAGGTCGCGCACGCTGGCTTCGCGAGTATCGCCACCGCTGCCGACCAGAAATGCCAGGCAATGAATGCCGTATTCGACGCCTGCGCTGTATAGAGACATGGTTAAGTCCGACTTGATTTGTCGTAAATACTATCAGCCGTAACCAGAGTCGGCAATCTGCGAAAACAGTTGGAAATGTACCTGTATGTGGCTCTAAGCCCATTGTTCGAACGATTTATCCAAAATTTCCGCCCTGGATGTCATCGATAAATCCGATCAAACCTATCGGATAATCTGACTTGTGAGAATTATCTCCGATCAATACAGTCGGCGCTATTGAGTTGGCAGTGGCTGACTCAAAACGAATTCGATTTTCTCTCTTTCAGTCGCTAGGCGTTTTCTGGAGAAACACAATGAAGCAGCAGATTCTGGTTATCGGCGCAGGTTTTGGCGGTATGTGGTCGGCATTGAGTGCTACGCGGCTGGTCGACCTGCATGGTCGCAACGACGTTGAAATCAGCGTTCTCGCGCCGCAGGCCGAGCTACGTGTGCGTCCGCGTTTTTATGAGCCGAACGCTCATCAACTGGCCGCACCGCTGCATGAACTGTTCGAAGCAGTCGGCGTTCACTTCATCAAGGGCGCCGCGCAGACCATCGATGTCGCGGAAAAAACCGTCGGTTACACCGATGCGTCGGGTCAGAAACAGACGTTCCACTACGACAAACTCGTTCTGGCCAGCGGCAGTGGTCTGGCGCAGTCGGCGACCCCGGGCGTTGCGCAATACGCATTTGATGTCGATCAGATTGAAGCGGCCATTCGCCTGGAAGCCCACCTGAAATCCCTGAAAGACCTTCCCGACAGTCGTGCGCGCAACACGGTTGTCGTCGCGGGCGGTGGTTTCACCGGCATCGAAACGGCGACCGAGATGCCGGGGCGCCTGCGCGAGATTCTCGGCGAGCAGGCCGACATCAACGTGATCATCGTTGATCGCGGTCAGAAGATCGGTGCATCGATGGGCGAAGAGATCAGCCAGTCGATCGTCGCCGCCAGTGAAGAATTGGGCGTTGAATGGCGCTTGGGCGTGTCGGTGCAAACCGTCGATGCCAACGGCGTGACGCTGTCGGATGGCCAACACATCGAAGCGCAAACCGTGGTCTGGACCACGGGCGTACGCGCCAGTTCGCTCACCGAACAGATCCCGGCCGAGCGCGACAAGCAAGGTCGTCTGCACGTCGATGCACACCTGAAAGTCATCGGTCAGGACGACATTTTTGCCACCGGCGACGTGGCTTACGCCGCCACTGACGACATTGGCAACTACGCGCTGATGACCTGCCAGCACGCGATCTCGCTGGGGCGTCACGCCGGCAACAACGTCGCGGCGCAGATTCTCGGTGTCGATCCGACGCCGTACAGCCAGCCGAAATACGTCACCTGCCTGGACCTTGGCGCCTGGGGTGCGGTGTACACCGAAGGCTGGGATCGTCAGGTGAAGCTGGTCAAACAGGAAGGCAAAACCCTGAAGACTCAGATCAACACGCAATGGATCTACCCGCCTGCGGCTGATCGCGTCAGCGCACTGGCGGCTGCGGACCCGATGATTCCTGTGGTCGCATAAGCGACGAGCTATATGTGGCGAGGGAGCTTGCTCCCGCTGGGGCGCGAAGCGGCCCTCTTCAAAACGCTGAGGCCTGCTGCGCAGTGCAGCGCGAGCAAGCTCCCTCGCCACAATTAAAGCGTTCAGTTTCCCGCTCCTTGAGCGGGATTTTTTTTGCCCGCTCTCAGGGCTATGACTAAAAGTCATTGCCCCATGATTTTTAATGGTTACGGCCGGCCCGTGACCCGGTGTTAAAAAATCGCAAACACAGCTCATCAATAACAACCAGAGAGCGTTTGCAGCCATGTCGTATTTCTCCCGCCGCTTCTCCCCACGCCCGTTATTGACCGCGCTCGCCATCCGGCCTGCGTGAGCTATCGACCATCCCTCGTATCGCAAAAGAGTAATGACTGATGAAAGAACTCGACCTGTACATCGGTGAAGGTTTCGAAGGCCCGGGCGTGAACGCCGCGCACATCAATATTCTGATCGGCCCGCGCAATGGCCCGGCGGGGCAGGCGTTCGCCAACAGTCTGGCATCGCCGAGCCAGGGCCATTGCCCGTTCATGGTGATCGCCCAGCCGAACATTCCGGTCAAGCCGATGACTTTGTATGTCAACAAAGCCGCGATCAGCAGCGACCTGCACGGCAACGCGACGTGGGGCGCGTCCCAGGCCGGCATCGCCAAAGCCGTGCTCGAAGCGCTGCTCGACGGCACGCTGCCGGCGGAAGCCGAAGACGAATGGGCGATCGTCACCGCCAATTGGGTCAACCCGGCTTGCGACGATCTCGATGCGGTGTACCTGAACAACTACAACGCCTGCCGCACGGCGATCCGCGCCGCTCTGACCGGCAAGCCGGAAACTGCGCAGCTCAAAGATGTGGTCAACCACATCAGCAACCCTTTCTACACACCAAAAGCCTGAGGTCAGCGCCATGCAATACATCCGTTTGGGCAACTCCGGCCTGCAGGTTTCGCGTCTGTGCCTGGGCACCATGAACATGGGCACACCGGACTGGAAACCGTGGATCTTCAACGAAAAACAGAGCGAGCCGATCGTCGCGCACGCCTTGGCTAACGGCGTGAACTTCATCGACCTCGCCGACTTCTATTCCGCCGGCGTCGGTGAGGAAGTCGTGGGCCGCATCGTCAAGCGTCTGGCCCGTCGCGAAGACCTGGTGATCACCACCAAAGTCGGTTACGGCACCCGCAACGGCATCAACGCCAGCGGCCATTCGCGCAAGCACATCATGGACAGCATCGATGCGTCGCTGACGCGTCTGAACATGGATTACGTCGATGTGTTCATGCTGCATTACTTCGATGTGAACACCCCGGTTGAAGAAACCATGAGCGCGCTGAACGACATCGTGCGCTCCGGCAAGGCCCGTTACATCGGCGTGTCGACCATGCTCACCGGGCAACTGGCGAAAATCCTCATGGCCTGCGAGCGCAACGGCTGGGTCAAACCGATCAACATGCAGCTGCAATTGAACTGCGCTTACCGCGAAGAAGAGCGCGAGATGATCCCGTTCTGCAAGGATCAGGGCCTCGGTGTCTCGGTGTTCAGTCCGCTGGCGCGCGGTCTGTTGACCGGTGATGTGCAGTCGACGCGTAACCAGACCGACTTCTTCACCCAGCAGATGTACAGCGACGAAGCTTCCTTCGAAATCGCCCATTCGGTGCAACGTGTTGCCCGCGCTCGCGGTGTGTCGAACGCGCAGATCGCGCAGGCCTGGGTGGCCAATCATCCGGGCGTCGATTGCATGCTGGTCGGCGCCGACACCACGGCGCAATTTGACAGTGCGCTGGCAGCGCTGGACACCCGACTCGATGCTGACGAGCTGCATGAGCTTGAGCGCAATTACACCCCGTGCGACGTGATCAACGATTACACCGCCGGCAAACGCATCCTGCGCACGGCGCGTCCGGGCCTTGAGCGTTTCACTTTGCAAGGGGCGGTGGCATGAGCGATCTGATCCGTCACGGCAACTTCATCGATGGCCAGTGGGAGCAGGGTGGCGAAACCTACGCGGTGCGCAACCCGGCTGACGGCGAGTTGATTGCCGACGTGCAGAAGGCCGGCGCCGAAGAAACCAACCGAGCCATCGAGGCAGCCAATCGCGCCTTGCCGGCGTGGCGCAAATTGACCGCCAAGGAACGCAGTCAACGCCTCAAGCGCTGGAGCGAGTTGATGCTCGCCCAGCAAAAAGAACTGGCGACCCTGCTCAGTCGCGAACAGGGCAAGCCGCTGGCCGAAGCCATGGGCGAAGTGGTCTATGCGGCGAGTTTTCTCGAGTGGTTTGCTGAGGAAGCCAAACGCGCTTACGGCGATGTGATCCCCAGCCACAAGGCCGATGCGCGGATCATTGTGGTCAAGGAAGCCATCGGCGTGGTCGCCGCGATCACTCCGTGGAATTTCCCGCTGGCGATGGTCACGCGCAAGGTCGGCCCGGCGCTGGCGGCCGGTTGCACGATGATTCTCAAGCCGTCCGAGGAAACGCCGTTGTCGGCGTTCGCCTTGGCAGTGTTGGCCGAGCAGGCCGGCATTCCACCGGGCGTGTTCAACATCGTGTCTGGTGATGCGGTGGCGATTGGCGGCGCCCTGCAAGCGTCGAGCATCGTGCGCAAACTGTCGTTCACCGGCTCCACGCGCACCGGCAAATTGCTGATGCGCCAGGCCGCCGACACGTTGAAAAAGGTCTCGCTGGAGTTGGGTGGCAACGCGCCGTTCATTGTCTTCGAGGATGCCGATCTCGACGCTGCCGTAAAAGGCGCGATGGCCTCGAAATTCCGCAACACCGGGCAGACCTGCGTCTGCGTCAATCGCTTCTTTATTCAGGACAGCGTCTACGAAGCCTTCACCGGCAAGCTCGCCGAAGCGGTGGCGGCGATGCGGGTTGGCAGTGCGCTGGACGGCGACACCGAACAAGGACCGCTGATCAACGTCACCGCGCTGGCCAAGGTCGAAAGTCATGTCAGCGATGCGCTGGAGAAGGGCGCCACGCTGTTGTGCGGCGGTCGTCGCCATGCCCTCGGCGGCACCTTCTACGAACCGACCATCCTCACCGAAGTCAACGGCGACATGCTCATCGCTCAGGACGAAACCTTTGGCCCGGTGGCCGCGTGTTTCCGCTTCAAGGATGAAGCTGAAGTGCTGGCGCGGGCCAATGACACGCCATTCGGGTTGTCGGCGTACTTCTACAGCCGCGACATCGGCCGGGTCTGGCGCATGGCCGAAGGGCTGGAAGCCGGCATGGTCGGGATCAACGAAGGGATCATTTCCACGGAAGTGGCGCCTTTCGGCGGGATCAAGGAATCGGGCCTTGGGCGTGAAGGTTCGAAGTACGGTCTGGATGACTATCTGGAGATCAAATACCTGTTGATGGGCGGTCTCTGAGTCCGGCGAAAGTCCCCTTGTGGGAGCGAGCCTGCTCGCGATGAAGGTGGATCAGTTGAATTCATGTTGACTGGCACTCCGCTTTCGCGAGCAGGCTCGCTCCCACATTTGAAACAACAAGCGCTTTCCGTTTCTCCGTCAATAACAACAATTGGAGACGAACATGTCCGCTCAACCGGTAAAAATCGACGACCTGCCCATCGGCCGGTTCCACCTCAAGATCGCCGGCCTGACCTTCGGCGCGCACTTCACCGACGGCTACATCCTTGGCCTGATCGGCATCGCGTTCACCTTGCTCAGTCCGCAGATGCAACTGGATGCATTCTGGCAGGGCTTGATCGGCGCGTCGGCGCTGATCGGGCTGTTTCTCGGCAGCCTGTTTTTCGGCTGGATCTCGGACAAGGTCGGCCGGCAGAAGATTTTCCTCGTCAGTTTCGTGCTGATCACCATCGCCTCGGTGATGCAGTTCTACGTCGAAAGCGCGATGAGCCTGTTCCTTTGTCGGGTGTTGATCGGCATCGGCCTGGGCGGCGATTTCAGTGTCGGTCATGCGATGCTCGCCGAGTTCTCGCCGAAGAAACATCGTGGCGTGCTACTCGGTTCGTTCAGCGTGATCTGGACCTTCGGTTATGTGGCCGCGACCTTCGTCGGCACCGCGATGCTCAGCCTTGGCGATGATGCCTGGCGCTGGATGCTGGCGTCGTCGGCCATCCCGGCAGCGTTGATCCTGATTGCGCGCATCGGTACGCCGGAATCGCCGCGCTGGCTGGTCAATCAGGGGCGCATTGCCGAGGCGCGAGCCATCGTCAAAAAGCATTTGGGCGACAACGTCGAGCTCGACGAAACCCGTTCAACGGAAACCCGTTCCGGTTATGCCGTGCTGTTCAGTCGCGAGTACCGCAAACGCACGGCGTTCAACTGCCTGTTCTTCGTCTGCATCGTGATGCCGTACTTCGCGATTTACACGTTCCTGCCGTCGATCCTGCAGAAAATGGGCCTGGCCGAAGGCTTCGGCACCGAGCTGATGCTCAATCTGCTGCTGATCCTCGGCGCGCTGATCGGCATCTGGTGCACGATCAAGTTCACCCGTCGCGGGTTCCTGATCAACTCGTTCATCATTCTGGCGGTGGCGCTGTTTCTGCTGGCGGTGTTGCCTAGCAGTGCGGCGTGGTTGATGGTGTTGGTGTTCGGCCTGTTCACGCTGGTGCTGTCGGCGGTGAGCAACCTGGTTGGTGTGTTCCCGGCAGAGAGCTTCCCGACCGAAGTGCGCGCCAGCGGCATTGGTCTGGCGACGGCGGTCAGCCGCCTGGGTTCGGCGGTTAGTACCTTTCTGTTGCCGGTGAGCGTGGCGGGCATCGGCCTGAGCCCGACGATGGGCATTCTCGCGGCGATTCTGGCCATCGGCGCGCTGCTGTCGTGGGCCTGGGCGCCGGAGACCAAGTCGCTGACGCTGAGTCAGGCGTGCAAGGCGCAGAGTCCAGTGGAGGCGGGTGTCATCACAGTGTCCAAAGTCGCCACACAAATCTAACTGTAGGAGCGAGCCTGCTCGCGATAGCGGTCTTTCAGTCGACATCCATGCTGGATGTCAGTCCCTCATCGCGAGCAGGCTCACTCCTACAGTGGGTCTGTGGTGTTTCAGGGATTGCTCACCAGACTCAGCCAGTCGGTGAACAGCTTCACCTTCGACAGGCCTTGTTTGTCATTCGCCACGTCCAGCCAATAACCATACGGGCCGATCACTTCAATCGGGGTGATCGGCAACAGGCTGCCGTTGGCCAGTTCCTTTTCGATCATCTGCCGGTCGATCACCGCCAGGCCGCCACCCGCCAGTGCGGTGTGAATCACCTGGTCCAGGGTGCTGAATTCCAGGCCTTGGGCGGCATCAATGTCATCACGGCCCATGGCCGCCAGCCAGTTTTCCCAGACCTTCAGGCGTTTGCCGTCGTGGAGGATGTGCAGCAGCGGAAATTGCTGCAGATCCGGCGCTTGCTCGCCGTCGAACAGTTCAGGGCTGGCCACCGCGATATGCCGTTCCATCACCAGCAATTGGCTGGCGCAGTGCGTCGACGCCGCGAGGCCGAAACGGATGTGGCAATCAATTTCGGCGAGGCTGTCGTGGCTGGCCTGATTGGTCACACTGAGGCTGATATCCGGGTAGCGCTGGCAGAACGCACGCAAGTGTGGCGAGAGCCAGCGAGTCGCCCAGGTGGGCGGCGCGAGTACGCGCAGGCGTTGGCGCAGATTGGGCACGCGCACGGCTTGCAGGGCGCGTTCCATGTGGTCGAAAGCTTCAGCCAGATGCGGTTTGAGGTTGCTGCCGGCTTCGGTCAGCGACAGGCCTTGCGGGGTGCGCACGAACAGCGCGACGCCGAGGTAGTCTTCGAGTTGTTTGATCTGGCGGCTGACCGCGCCCTGAGTGACGTTCAGGCCAAGGGCGGCCTGACTGAAACTGCGGTGGCGCGCGACTTCTTCGAACACGCGCAGGGTGTTGAGGGAGGGCAGTTGACGCATGGAGGCAGAACTCCGGGATCGGGCGGTTTATTGTTGTTTTGATATGAGCCTATCTGACTATCGGTGAGGGTTTGATGCAAGTGTTGTCTGGTCGGACGCCATCGCAGACAAGCCCCACACACAGGTATCAAGGTGACCGCAAATATTGCGGCCGCCATCAACTCTGTGGGAGCTGGCTTGCCAGCGATGGCTGACTTTCAGGCGCTGAAAGTTCGGGCGTCAGAAGTAATACCCGACGTTCACATACATTTCCCACAGGATTGATGGCGGTCGCAATATTTGCGGTCACTGTGATACCTGTGGGAGCTGGCTTGCCAGCGATGGCTGACTTTCAGGCGCTGAAAGTTCGGGCGTCAGAAGTAATACCCGACGTTCACATACATCTGGTTTTCCCACTGATCCAGCCCGCCCGCGCCCAGGCTCTGCGTGTAACTGCTGCCGCCGATGTACGGATCATTCCGGCCAATCAGCCATTCGGCCGCGACCCACAACTTGCTCACCGAAAACGAGCTGCCGAGGATCATCCGTTGCGAGGTCTTGTAGCCTTCGGCGGATTTGTCGAAGGCGCTGTAGTTGGCGTAAAGCTTGATCCCGCTGATCTGGTCGAACAGGTATTTGCCGGCGACGTCGTAACTCAGATCGGCCACGTACAGATTGCCGCGACTGGCGACGTTGTAGGTGCCGTCGTAACCGCCGAGCGTGACCACTTCGTCGCTGCCGGGATTGCGCGGCGACATCTGCTGGCGTGCGGCCTGCAACTGCACGCCCCATGGGCCGTTCTTGCCCAGGTAGTGCACGGCCACGGCGTTGCGTCGGCCGTCATTGTCGGTGTCTTTGTTCTCGAGGGTTGAGGTCAGACCGGAGAGACCGACCTCGGATTTCCACGGGCCAAAGTCCAGTGATCGGGCGACGCGCAGGACCACGGTGTTGCGTTCCTGGTTGGCGCTGCCGTCGGCGACATAACTGTCCGCTTCGGAGACCACGCTGGAATAGGTCACACCGTTGCTGGTGCCTTTGCCTTGCCACGCCGGGCGCAGGTAGTAACCGGCCTGAAGGTTCCAGTCGCCGCTTTGCTGGATGTACTTGGCGCCGACCTGTTGCACATCCTCAAGGCCGATGACGTTGCCCAGGGTTTCGTAAAACGTACTGCCGAAGTACGGCTGCAAACCGAACGGCACCGTGTTCAAGCCGACCTGCACCTGCTGCTCCGGATTGAATTTATAACCTGCCCAGGCGAACTTGGCGAAGCGGATGTCGCCGTAATTTTTTGTGTACTTGTAAGGGTAGGAACGACCGTAGAAGCGGTACTGCGCCTCGCCGATCCAACTGTCCGAGTTGTATTTGGCACTGAGGAAGACCGTGTCGAGGCCAAACTTTTGAATGTCGCGATCCGGGTCCACGTCCCAGCGTGCGCGAATGGCGCCGCCCAGATCCAGATTGTCGGTGACCTGAACGGCCATCGCCGGGGCGGCAACGCTGCAGAACAACGCGATCGAAGTGGTGCGCAGACGAAAAGAAGCAGAGAAGGGCATGGCGCGGCTCTCGATTGTTTTTATTAGAGATGCCGCGCAGTTTTGCCAGCCGCCGATTGTTGGACAAACGATAAAAACGTCGGGCAAACCTGCGTTGAATGCATGTTACCGGCAAAAGGCTGTAGGACAATCTGGCGGGTTCGTGGGATGCTCTGCGCCTTGTCAGTGGTTTTCGAGTACCTCGATATGAAACGCAAAATGCCAGGCCTGAATGCGCTCAAAGCGTTCGAAGTGGCCGGCAGCACCGGCAGTTTTACCCGCGCCGCCGAGTTGCTCAATGTCACCCAGAGCGCAGTCAGCCGTCAGGTGCGGCAGCTGGAAGAACAGCTCGGCGAGAGCCTGCTCGAGCGTCGTCACCATCATCTGGAACTGACCGCTGCCGGCAAGATTCTGCTGCGTGCGCTGCACCAGTCGTTCGACAAGATCGAGCTGACGGTGCGCAGTATCCAGCAGAAAACCCATTCCAATCGTCTGCACGTCAATGCGCCGCCGACCTTTACCAGTCGCTGGCTGATGCCGCGTCTGGGGCGACTTCGCGAGCAGCATCCGGAGCTGGAACTGAGCATCACCACGCGCTTGCAGGACAGTCTCGCGGAAACCAGCACGCTCGATTGTGCGATTCGTTTTGGTGACGGTGAGTGGGACGGCCTCGACAGCTCGCTGCTGATTCAGGAACGCCACATCGCGGTCTGCGCGCCCTCGCTGTACGCCCGTGAGGGCGGCGAGCAGGGCATTGATCTCAATCGCTTGACGCTGCTGCATGTGCTGGCCAAGGAAGATCAGCGCTACCTGACCTGGAAGCACTGGCTCGACGCCGCACGCATCCACGGCGTCGATACTCAGGGCGGTTACGAATTCGATCTGCTCGACCTGGCGATCCAGGCGGCGACCGATGGCCTGGGCATCACCATTGCCGACTGGCACATGGTCGCGGCCGAACTGGCCAGCGGGCAGTTGACTCAAGTGCTCAACGTGCATGTTGAAGGGCATCAATCGTATTGGCTGGTGACCCGGCCGGAGCAGACCGAGACGCCGCAGTTGCAACTGTTCAGTCAGTGGCTGCAGGAAGAGATCTGGCTCGCACAGCGCCAGTTAGAGCCTTCGACCGCAGCCATCTGATAAACCCGTGGTTCCCTGTGGGAGCGAGCAGGCTCGCTCCCACAGGGGGCAGGGGTGTACTTCGGAGTAACCTGCATTTTTCGAATGTTTCTTCGCCGGATAAATCGTTTGTTGAAGTCGCCATCGATGACAAGACTGGCGGCATTGATAAAAACAAACGATGGGCGATGCACATGCGAACCGAGCGAAATTTTGTTAACGGCCAATTCATCGAGCCTGCCAGCGCGGCGCTGATCGCGGTTTACAACCCGGCCACCGAAGCGCTGCTCGGCCATGTCTCGGCGGCGACCGCTGAAGAAGCCACCGTCGCGGTCGAGGCCGCAGCCATTGCGCAGAAAGCCTGGGGCCGACTCACCAGTATCGAACGCGCAGAGCATCTGCGAGCGTTTGCCGCCGCCCTTGAAGATCGCGCCGAAGCCATCGGCGCCGCCCTGGCCGCCGAATCCGGCAAAAGTGTCAGCGACGCCAGCAACGAAGCCCGTTATGCGGCGCAGATCACCCGGTATCACGCCGAGTGGGCACGCCGCATCGAAGGCGAAATCATTCCGAGCGACAGCCCCGACGAAAACCTGTTTCTGCACCGCGAACCCATTGGCGTCGTCGCCTGCCTGATTCCGTTCAACTACCCGGTCTACACCCTGTTGCGCAAAATCGCCCCGGCGCTGATTGCCGGCAATACCGTGGTGGTGCGGCCGAGCAACAACACGCCGACCTCGGCGTTCGAAATTGCCAAAGCGGTACAGCAATCGGGCATGCCGGCGGGTGTGATCAATATTCTGACCATGGATCACGCCACCGCAGCGGCCGTCTGCACCCATAAGGCCGTGGGCCTGATCACCCTGACCGGCAGCGTCAACGCCGGGCGGATCGTCCTCGATTACTGCAAGGCCAATATCGCCAAACCGTCGCTGGAACTGGGCGGCAAGACCCCGGCGATCATCGAGGCCGACGCCGATCTTGAAGCAGCGGCCAGCGCGATCATCGCGTCGAAGACCACCCACTGCGGCCAGTTGTGCACGGCGGTGGAGCGGGTTTACGTGCAGGAAAGCGTCTACGACCGATTCCTCGCATTGCTCAAGGCCAAGATTGCACTAGTGAAATTCGGCGACCGCGCCACAGACGCGAGTCTGATGGGGCCGCTGGTCAACGCCAGTTCGCAGAAGAACATCCATGCCATGGTTGAACGCGCCATCGCCGACGGCGCCGTCCTCGAAAGCGGCGGAGTGCTGCCCGAAGGCCCGGGGCATTTCTACCCGCCGACCTTGCTCAGCGGTTGCCGCCAGGACATGGAAATCGTCCAGGAAGAAATCTTCGGCCCGGTGCTGCCGGTGCTCAAGTACCGCGACATCGACGAAGCGCTGGCCATGGCCAACGATCACCAGTTCGGTCTGTCCTCGGTGCTCTACACCGAGAACTACCGCACCGCGCAGAAAGTCGCCAACGCCATCGAGGCCGGCGAGTTGTACGTCAATCGCACCCCGGCCGATCCGTATCAGGGTTATCACGCGGGGTGGAAACGCTCAGGCCTGGGCGGCGATGACGGCAAGCACGGCATGCTCGAATTCACCCAGACCCGACTCGTGGTCATGAAGTACTGATCCACTGCACCACGCCTCACGCTGCACCTATAAAAACAATTATCAGGGGCGCCCGGACACCGGGTCGCCCGAGGTCACTTCAATGTCCAAGCATGCATCCTCTGCTGCCGCTGTTCAGGGTTCCGATTCGGCTGTGAAAAGCCCGAGCGACAAGGGAAGTCGCTATTTCCAATTGATGTTGCTGGTGCTCGCCGCCGGTGCGATCTATCCGATTCTGTACCTGCGTCAGGTCTATCAGACGACCATGCTCGAAGTGTTCCAGATCAGCCACAGTGAACTGGGCTATCTGTACTCGATGCTCGGTACGATTTTCCTGCTCAGTTACTTGCCGAGCGGTTGGCTGGCCGATCGTATTGCGCCGCGCTTCCTGATTTTCTTCTCGCTGGTGGCGACCGGGGCGCTGGGTCTCTGGTACTCGACGGCGCCGTCGCTGACCGGGCTGATGATCATCTTCGGTTGCTGGGGGCTGACCACCGGTTTGACCTTCTGGGCCTCGGTGCTCAAACGCGTGAAAATGATCGCCCACCACACCGAGCAGGGACGCTTTTTCGGCATCCTTGACGGCGGTCGTGGCCTGGTCGAGGCGCTGCTGGCAACCGTTGCGCTGGGGCTGTTTGCCTTCGCCACCGAAACCCGTGGCGAGTCCAGCGCTGAAGGTTTTCGCCATGTGGTCTATCTCTACGCCTTCACCTGTATCGCCATCGGCTGTGTGCTGGTGTTGATCAAGGATCCGAAGTCGATGGAAGAAACGCCAGCGGTGGAGAAGGGCAAGTTCAACCTGCTCAGCGATCTGGCGACGCTGGTGAAGATTCCCGAGCTGTGGCTGGTCACGGCCATTGTGTTCTGCGGTTACCACATCTTCTGGGCCACCTACAGTTTCTCCGACTACCTGCAAGGCAGCGGCATGACTGCGGTCATGGCCGGCACCATCACCACCATCAAACTGTGGATGCGCCCGATTGGCGGCATCGGCGGCGGCTGGCTCGGCGACAAGTTTTCGAATATTTCGGTGCTGATCGTGGCGTTGTTGCTGGCGAGCCTGGCCATCGTCGGACTGATCGTTTTCCCGGCGCTGAACAGCATGGGCCTGTTGATTGCCACGGTGATTTTCATCGGTCTGATGACCTATGCGATTCGCGGTCTGTACTGGGCGATCCTCGACAGCTGCAACATTCCGCTGCGCATCACCGGCCTGGCCATCGGCATCGTCTCGGTGGTCGGTTACATGCCGGATGCCTTTATCCCGCTGATCAACGGCTACCTCACCGAGCACTTCCCCGGTGCCCTCGGCTACAAGCTCTACTTCGGCTACATCGCCGCCATCGGCCTGATCGGCACGCTCGCTGCCGTGACCCTGCGTGCCCGAATCAATCGCCAATCTTTGAACAAAACAGGTGCCTGAGATGAAAATCGTCGCCCTTGAAACCCACATCGTCGCCGTACCACCACCGCACATCGGTGGCATGTACTGGCTGTTCGTCAAGCTCAAGACCGATTGCGGCATCGAAGGTGTCGGCGAGATCTATGCCGCGACCTTCGGCCCGAAAGCCATGTTGCCGATCATCGAGGACGTGTTCGAACGCTACCTGCTCGATCAGGATCCGCACCACATCGAACGCTTCTTCCGTCAGGCCTATTCGAGCGGTTTCACCCAGCGCCCCGACCTGACCATGATGGGTGTGGTCAGCGGTCTGGAGATGGCGTGCTGGGACATCATCGGTAAAGCGGCGAACAAACCGGTGTACGAATTGCTCGGCGGCAAAGTCAACGAGCGCCTGCGTTCCTACACCTACCTGTACCCGGTCAACAGCCGTGGCGAGTACGACTACGACGACCCGGACCTGGCGGCCGAATGCGCGGTCGAGAACATGAACAAAGGCTTCACTGCGTTGAAGTTCGACCCGGCCGGCCCGTACACGGCGTATTCCGGTCACCAGATCTCGCTGGAAGTGCTCGAGCGCTGCGAAACCTTCTGCCGCAAGATCCGCGAAGCAGTGGGCAATAAGTGCGATTTGCTGTTCGGCACGCACGGGCAAATGGTGCCGTCCTCGGCCATCCGTCTGGCCAAGCGTCTGGAAAAATACGACCCGCTGTGGTTCGAAGAACCCGTGCCGCCGGGGCAGGAAGAGGCGATGGCGCAAGTCGCGGCCAAGACCAGCATCCCGATTGCGACCGGCGAGCGCCTGACCACCAAGTACGAATTCTTCAAGCTGTTGCAGGCCGGCGGTGCGTCGATTCTGCAGATGAACGTGGCGCGCTGCGGCGGCCTGCTCGAAGCCAAGAAAATCGCCAGCATGGCCGAGGCCTACTACGCGCAAATTGCCCCGCATCTGTACAACGGGCCGATTGGCGCGGCGGCGAGTTTTCAGCTCGCCACCTGCACGCCGAACTTCCTGATCCAGGAAAGCATCGAGACCTGGGGCGGCTTCCATGCCGAGATCTTGAAGAAGCCGTTGCAGTGGGAGGACGGCTACATCATTCCGTCCACCGAGCCGGGCCTCGGGGTTGAGCTGAACATGGACGTCGTGCGCAAGCATTCGCCGTACACCGGCCAGCGCCTGCACCTGCAAATGGCCCCGACGCCTGCGGACGTCAAAGACACATCGCCAGCCAAGGGCTGACGGGACAGGCGCAGTTCCTGTGGGAGCGAGCCTGCTCGCGAAAACGGTGGGTCATCCTCTGAAAATGGCGGCTGATACGACGCCTTCGCGAGCAGGCTCGCTCCCACAAGGGAGTGTGGTGCGCTTTTCGATTTGTACAACGACTTACGCGGTAACCGTGCATGACATACGACTACATCATCGCTGGCGCAGGCGCCGCAGGCTGCGTGCTCGCCAACCGGCTCTCGGCGTCGGGCCAATACACCGTGCTGTTGCTTGAAGCGGGCGGCAAGGACAATTCGCTGTGGTTCAGGATCCCGGTCGGCTTCGCCAAAATGTATTACAACCCGACCTTCAACTGGATGTACTACAGCCAGCCGCAGAAGCAGCTCGGCAACCGCGAAATCTATGCCCCGCGCGGCAAGGTGCAGGGTGGCTCGGGCTCGATCAACGCGATGATCTATGTGCGCGGCCAGGCGCATGATTTCGACGATTGGGCGGCCAACGGCAACGATGGCTGGGGCTTCAAGGATGTCTTGCCGTACTTCCGCAAACTGGAAAATCATCCGCTCGGCGACAGCGAGTACCACGGCGGCAGCGGCCCGATCAGCATCACGCCGATGAAGGGCCAGACGCACCCGATCTGCGATGTGTTCCTTGAAGGCTGTTCCGAGCTGGGTTATCCGCGCAGCGAAGATTTCAACGGCGCGAAATTCGAGGGCGCCGGGCTCTATGACGTCAACACCCGCAACGGCGAGCGTTGCTCCAGCAGTTTTGCGCATCTGCATCCGGCACTGAAACGGCCGAACCTGACGGTTGAGCATTACGCCCTGGTGGATCGCGTGCTGTTCGACGAAGCGCAGCAGCGTGCGACGGGGATTTCGGTCACCCAACACGGCGTGGCGCGCACCTTCACGGCGCGCAAGGAAGTGATCCTGTGCGCCGGCGCTGTCGATACGCCGAAGATCCTGCAATTGTCCGGTGTCGCGGATCGCGAGTTGCTGGCCAGACATCAGATTCCGCTGGTCAGACACCTGCCGGCCGTGGGCCAAAACCTGCAGGATCACCTGTGCGCCAGTTATTACTACAAGGCCAATATTCCCACGCTCAACGATGAGCTGAGCTCGCTGTTCGGCCAGTTCAAGCTCGGCGTGAAATACCTGCTGACGCGCAAGGGCGCACTGGCGATGAGCGTCAATCAGGCCGGCGGTTTCTTCCGTGGTGACGAGCAGCAGAACCATCCGAACCTGCAGCTGTACTTCAACCCGTTGTCGTACCAGATTCCGAAGAACAACAAGGCCAGCCTCAAGCCAGAGCCTTATTCCGGGTTCCTGTTGTGCTTCAACCCTTGCCGGCCTACCAGTCGCGGGCACATCGAAATCGCCTCGGACAATCCCCGTGATGCGGCGCTGATCGATCCCAATTACCTGAGCACGCAAAAGGACATCGACGAGGTCATTCAGGGCAGCCGCCTGATGCGCAAAATCATGAACGCCCCGGCGCTCAAGAGCATCACCGTCGATGAGGTCCTGCCGGGACCTGCGGTGCACACCGATGAACAGATGTTGCAGTATTTCCGTGATAACTGCGGCTCGATCTACCACTTGTGCGGTTCTTGCGCGATGGGCGCGGACGAGCAGGCGTCGGTGGTCGACAAGCGTCTCAAGGTGCATGGCTTTGACGGGTTGCGGATCGTCGATGCATCGATCTTTCCCAACGTCACGTCGGGCAATACCCATGCGGCGGTGTTGATGGTGGCGGAGAAGGGCGCGGACCTGATTTTGCAGGACGCGTAATCGGTTTGTTGATGGGCGGCGTTCCCGATCATGCCGCCCTCGCTAAAACGCCAGTGCATCAACATTCCAGACGCCGCTCAATGAGCGGCGTTTTCGTTTGCGCCATAAAAATCGAAATGCTGCATCCAATCCTCGGGTTGCTTCGTATCTGCTTCAGAAGCAATCGCGCCTGCGCCCCGGGTGACAGGTATTCAGTGTTCCACTTTGGATGATCAGACGAATGCATCGGTCAGGGACTGTCGAAGTGATGTTGCCACCCACGGATGATCTGCTGTTTTTGCAGTGTCTGTTGAGCGGGGAGCAGCAAGCGTTTGTCGATCTGGTCAACCGCTATCAGGGCGCCATGCGCGCGGTTGCCGTGGCGATTGTCGGGCGCCGGCACATGGACGATGTGGTGCAGGAAGCCTGGTTGGCGGTGGTGCGGGGGCTGGCCGGGTTTCAGGGGCGATCGAGCCTGAAGACGTGGATTCTGACCATCACCGCGAATGCCGCGAAATGTCGCTACGGGCAGAATCGCCGGGATGATGTGCCGCTGCCGATCAGCCGTTTCGACGAGGAATGCTTTGCGTCTGACGGCAGTTGGCAGGCCGGGCCGCCGCTCTGGCACGAAGACACTCCCGAGGCGTTGCTGCATGAGCATGAGCTGCGCGAATGCCTTGAACAGGCCCTGAATGACTTGTCCGAGACCCAGCGTAGCGTTCTGGTCTTGCGCGAGCGTCAGGGCCTGGAACTGGAGGACATCGCGCAGTTGCTCGATCTCTCGCTGACCAACACCCGAGTATTGCTGCATCGGGCGCGGCTCAGTGTGTTTGCGGCGGTCGAGGGTTATCAGCAAGTGCGTGGCTGACGGCGGATCGTATGCCGTTGCCCATCAAAGCGTATCGACCAGCCAATCGCGAAACGCCTTCAGCGAAGGCAGCGCTTCATTGCGCGGCGGATACACCAGGTAATAGCTGCGGCGGCTGGTGATCGGCTCGCCCAGTTGCAGCAATTCACCGTTGAGTAATTCGTCCTCGACCAGAATGCGCGGCACCAGGCCCACGCCAATATTGGCACGCACCGCCTGAATCAAGTGTGAGGTCATTTCAAAGCTCGGGCCGATGCGCATGCTGCGATGCGGCAAGCCGTGATGGCTGAACCATTCGGCCCACGCCTGCGCATTGCTGCTGACATTGAGCAGCAGTTGCCCGGCAATCTGCTGCTCGGCGTCGTTGCGCTCGGCGGCCGACAATTGCGCACTGGCGATCACCACCAGTTCCTCGGTGTGCAGGGGCAGTGACGTCAGTCCTGGCCATTCACCGCCGCCGACGCAAATCGCCGCGTCGATTTCGCTGGTGTCGAAGTCGATGGCTTCGATGCGCGAATGCAGGTGCACGGTCATGCCCGGGTGCGCAGTGTAGAAATCCTTGAGGCGCGGCAGCAGCCACTTCGAACCAAAAGTCGGCAGCGTCGCCAGGCGCAAACTGTGGATGCCGGAACCGAACGCCATCGCTTGCAGCGTGGCACTGCGGATTTGCCCGAGGGCCTCAGCCAGTTCGCGCTGATACATGCGCCCGACATCGGTCAGCACGACTTTGCGCCCCTCGCGATTGAACAGACGCATGCCGAGCATCTTCTCGAGAATCTGTACCTGACGGCTGACCGCGCTTTGCGTCAGCGACAGTTCGTGGGCAGCGCGGGTGTAGCTTTCATGGCGAGCGGCAGCCTCGAAGGCCAGCAACAACGACATGGAAGGGGTGAGCGTTCGTGGATTCATTCGGAAAAGTCATTAATAGCGGGTCGAATTTACGGTTGTCCCAGCGTGCTTCAACAATGAACATGGGCAACATGAGATGGCGGAGCCTGACGCAATCATTCGTTGCGTACAACTGTTCACCGCCACACGGCCTGATTTTGACCGAGATACCCTGACCGATGATTGCCCAGCTGTCGCCCGCTACCGCCCTGACTTCCGATTACCAGCAGTTCCTCAACGCCCTGAAAACCAGCGGCTTTCGTGGCGAGATCAGCGCTGATTACGCCAGTCGCGTGGTGCTGGCAACCGATAACTCGATCTATCAGCGTTTGCCGCAGGCAGCCGTGTTTCCGCTGGACGCCGACGATGTCGCGCGGGTGGCGCGACTGATCGCCGAACCGGCCTATCAGCAGGTGGTCATCACCCCGCGTGGCGGCGGCACTGGCACCAATGGCCAGTCGTTGACTGACGGCATCGTTGTCGATCTGTCGCGGCACATGAATCGCATTCTCGAGATCAACGTCGAACAACGCTGGGTCCGTGTGCAGGCCGGGGTGGTCAAGGATCAGCTCAATGCCGCGCTGAAATCCGCCGGACTGTTCTTCGCCCCGGAACTGTCGACCTCCAACCGCGCCACGGTCGGCGGGATGATCAACACCGACGCCAGCGGCCAGGGCAGTTGCACCTACGGCAAGACCCGCGACCACGTCCTCGAACTCGACATGATCCTGCGCGGCGGCGAACGTCTGCACGGTCAACCGCTGCAAGAAAGTGAACTGCAAACACTGTGTGCCCGGGAGGATCGGGTCGGTGAAGTCTATCGTTGTGCGCGGCAGATCATTGATGAGCAAGGCGCGCTGATCAAACAGCGTTTTCCCGATCTCAACCGTTGCCTGACCGGTTACGACCTGGCGCACCTGCGCGAGGCAGACAATCGCTTCAACCTCAACAGCGTGCTCTGTGGCGCTGAAGGCTCGCTCGGTTTTGTGGTTGAGGCGAAGCTGAATGTGCTGCCGATTCCCAAGCACACGATGCTGGTGAACATTCGCTACGCCGGCTTCATGGACGCGCTGCGCGATGCCCGGGCCTTGATGGCGCTCAAGCCGCTGTCGATCGAAACCGTGGACTCGAAGGTGTTGTTGCTGGCGATGCAGGACATCGTCTGGCACGGCGTTGCCGAATATTTTCCGGAAAACGCCCAGCGACCGACGTTGGGTATCAACCTCGTCGAGTTTTGTGGCGACGATCCCGAGGAGTTGCAACAGCGGGTCGAGGCGTTCGTCGGACACCTGAGCAGCGACCTGACCGTTGAACGTCTGGGGCACACGCTGGCGGTCGGTCATGCGGCGGTGAACAAGGTCTACGGCATGCGCAAACGCGCGGTCGGCCTGCTTGGCAACGTCGCCGGGGAAGCGCGGCCACAGCCATTTGTCGAAGACACCGCGGTGCCGCCGCAACATCTGGCCGAGTACATCGCTGAACTGCGCGACCTGCTCGACAGCCACGGTTTGCAGTACGGCATGTTCGGCCACGTCGATGCCGGTGTGCTGCACGTGCGGCCGATTCTCGACATGAAGGATCCGCAGCAAGCGGCACTGGTGCGTCCGGTATCGGATGGCGTCGCCGCGCTGACTCAGCGTTACGGTGGTCTGTTGTGGGGGGAGCACGGCAAAGGTCTGCGCTCGGAATATGCTCCGGCATTCTTCGGCGAGCTGTATCCGGCGCTGCAAGCGCTGAAAGCGGCGTTTGACCCGTTCAACCAGTTCAACCCCGGCAAGATCGCCACCCCGGCCAACACGGGCGCAACATTGCTGAAGATCGACGAAGTGACCCTGCGCGGTGAACTCGATCGGCAGATCGACGAGAAAGTCTGGCAGGACTACGGCGCCGCCATGCACTGCAACGGCAACGGCGCCTGCTACAACTTCGATCCTGACGACGCGATGTGCCCGTCGTGGAAAGCCACCCGCGAACGCGCGCAATCGCCCAAGGGCCGCGCCTCGTTGATCCGCGAATGGCTGCGTTTGCAGGGCGAGGCGGGCGTTGATGTGTTGTCCGATGCGATCCGCCGGCCGGCGTTTTTCACCACGTTGTGGCAGCGCTGGCGCAACAGTCGCACGCAGGCTGAGGATTTCTCCCATGAAGTTTACGATGCTATGGCCGGCTGCCTGGCGTGCAAGTCCTGCGCGGGGCAGTGCCCGGTGAAGGTCAATGTGCCGGAGTTTCGCTCGCGGTTTCTCGAGCTGTACCACACGCGTTATCTGCGTCCGGCGCGGGATTATCTGATCGCCTCGCTGGAGTACAGCATCCCGTACATGGCGCGGATTCCGGTGCTGTACAACGGATTGATGGGCGCTGCGGTTGTTCGCAAGTTGCTGGAGCGTCTTGGCGGCATGGTCGATGTGCCGTTGCTCAGCCGCTTCGATTTCCACGCGGCGATGCGCCGCTGGCAGGTGCAACCGGCGACGCTGGCGACTTTGTCTGCGCTGACCCAGGCGCAGCGCGAGCGCAGCGTGGTGATCGTTCAGGACGCATTTACCCGCTACTTCGAAGCGCCGTTACTGGCGGATCTGGTCGAGCTGATTTCGCGTCTCGGATATCAGGTGTATCTGGCGCCGTTCAGTGCCAATGGCAAGCCGCTGCATGTACAGGGTTTTCTGACTGCGTTCAATCGGGCGGCGTTGCGCAATGCGCGGCAACTGCGTGAGCTGGCCGATATCGGCGTGCCGCTGGTGGGGCTGGACCCGGCGATGACCCTGGTTTACCGCCAGGAATACCTGAAAGTCCCGGGTATGGAGCAATGTCCGGAAGTCGCCCTGGTGCAGGAATGGCTGCTCAAGGTGCTGCCGGCACAGACCACTCCGACCCGTACCGAGACCTTCCGCTTGCTGGCGCACTGCACGGAGAAAACCAACGCCCCGGCCGCGACTCGGCAGTGGGAGCAAGTGTTTGAACGCGCAGGCTTGAAACTGGCGACCCAGGCCACCGGTTGCTGCGGCATGTCCGGGACTTACGGTCACGAGGCGCGCAACCGCGAAACGTCGGCGGTGATTTATGAGCAGTCGTGGGCGCGTCAGGTCGAGGCGCCGGCGGAGCAGGGCGAGGCACTGGCCACCGGTTATTCGTGCCGCAGTCAGGTCAAGCGCCAGTCGGATCGGGCGTTGCGCCATCCGTTGCAGGTGCTGCTTGAGGCTCAGCGTCGCTGAGCGGTTCATCGTCGGGGGCGTTGTCCCAGATCAGGCGCGGGTCGAAGCTCATCGCCGAGAGCATGGTGAACACCACCACCATGCCGAAAAACAGGATGCCCGGGCGCGGCTCGATGTCGCCCAGCGCCTGGAACTTCACCAGCGCCGCGACCAGCGCGACGACCAATACGTCGAGCATCGACCAATAGCCGATCAGCTCGACGAAACGGTACAGCTTCGAGCGCTCCCGGCGCGCCCAGGCACTGTCGCGCTGCACGGTGATCAGCAGCAGCGACAACGCAACAAACTTGATCCCCGGCACCGCGATGCTGGCGATGAAAATGATCAGGGCGATGTCCCACGCGCCACCTTCCCAGAACTCCAGTACACCGCTCATGATCGTGCTGTCGGCGCCGTTGCCGAGCATCATGGTGTTCATCACTGGCAGCAGATTGGCCGGCACGTAGAACGCCAGCGCGGCAAACAGAAAGGCCCAGGTGCGCGCCAGCGAATTGGTCTTGCGCCGATGCAATGGCGCGTCGCAACGCGGGCACTCGTGCGGCTCGTCGCTCATGTCACAGGCCAGTCCGCAGCTGTGGCACAGGCACAGATTGAGTTCGCTGGCAGTCGGTGGCCGTTTCATAGGATGTCCCAGAGTTCACGGATATCGCGACCGGCAATGCGGATCATCATCAGGCTCAGCACGGCCAGCGCGAACAGGCCGATGCCGGGCAAGACATCGAGCAGACCGGCGAGTTTGAACACCGCCACCATCGCCCCCAGCAGACACACTTCGAGCATGCTCCACGGGCGCAACGTTTCCAGCCAGCGCATGCACAACTTGAAGCCCGGCGCGCGGCGGGAGGACAGGGCATAACTCAGCACCCAGGCCAACAACACCAATTGAAACGCCGGGGCAATGATGATCGAAATGGCCGCGACCATCGCCATAAAGGTGATCGGCCCCTGACTCAACGCCAGCACCGAATCCCACAGCGTTGCGCTGTTTTTCAGGCCTTTCATGCTGATGCTCATCACCGGATAGAAATTGGCGAACAGCCACAATATCGCCGCCGTGAACGTCAGGGCCAGACGTTGCTCGACCGTCAGGCCATTGAAGCGCTGCAGTACAGCGCCGCAGCGCAGGCACAGGGTTTTCTGATGTTTGCCGAGCACGGCTTTCTCGTACACACAGTCGCAGTGCTCGCAGATGATCAGGTGTTCGGTGTTGACCATGGACAACGCTCGGCGCAGGGACCTGATCACTATAGACGCTGATCCCGTTAGGGGCGCGGCGGGAAGTGGCGGGCGAAGTCGATGAAGGCTTTGAGCGGTGCCGGTACGTGGCGGCGGCTCGGGTAATACAGGTTGAGGCCGGGGTACCAAGGGCACCAGTCTGCCAGCACTTGCACCAGACGCCCGGCGCGCAAATGCTCGCTGACCATCTCTTCGAACACATACGCCAGCCCCAATCCTTGCAGTGCGGGGCCGACCATCAGGCTGACGTCGCCGAGGGTCAGCGGGCCGTTGACTTCAATTTCCTGGGCGATACCGCCCCGTTCGAATTCCCAGCGATACATCGACCCACTGGGGAAACGATGGCGGATGCACGGCAGGTCATGCAGGTCCTCGGGTTTTTGCGGCGCGGCGTGGCGCTGGAAAAACGCTGGCGAACCGACAACCACCGAGCGCATCGACGGGCCGATCGGCAACGACACCATGTCTGCCTCGAGGCGATTGCCGAAGCGCACGCCGGCATCAAAGCCGTTGGCAACGATGTCCAGCAGTGCGTCGCTTTCGACCACTTCCAGACGAATGTCCGCATACGCCTGCAAAAACTCGCTGGCAATCGGCAGCAATACCAGTTCGCAGGCCTGGCGCCCGCAGGTGATGCGCAGATTGCCCGAGGGCTTGTCGCGAAAGTGGTTAAGGTCTTCCAGCGCATCGTCGATGTCGCGAAACGCCGGTTTCAGCCGTGCGTACAGACGTTCGCCGGCCTCGGTCAATGCCACGCTGCGGGTGGTGCGGTTAAACAGACGCACGCCGAGACGGTTTTCCAGTGCCTTCATCGAATGGCTGAGCGCGGAAGGCGTCAGGCCGAGTTCGATGGCGGCTTTGCTGAAGTTCAGCTGCTGCGCGGTGCAGAGGAATACCGAGAGGTCTGCAGCTGAGGGGGATTTCATCTGTGAATGCCTTTCACAAAGTCATGCGATTTTGTTGGGATTATCACATCAGTAGCACGGCCTTAAAGTCGCATCAACTCATCGAGAAGGCCCGGCACCATCGCTAAGGGTCGCTGACAGGAGGAGTTGCTATGCGTACCTGGTTCATTACTGGAGCTTCCCGTGGTTTTGGCACGCTCATCGCAGAACGTGCCCTGCGTGCCGGCGATGCGGTGATCGCCACCGCCCGTCAACCGCAAGACATCACCGAACGCCTCGGCGATCATCCAAATTTGCTGGCAGTGCGTCTCGACGTGACCCGTGAAGACGAAGCCCATCAAGCGGTCGCAACAGGCATCAAACGTTTCGGGCGCATCGATGTGCTGATCAACAATGCCGGGTTTGGCGTGCTGGGGGCGGTGGAAGAAACCAGCGCCAGCGAGACCGAACGCCTGTTCGCCACCAACGTCTTCGGCCTGCTTAACGTCACCCGCGCGGTGCTGCCACACATGCGCGCGCAACGCAGCGGTCACGTCATCAATATCTCGTCGATCGGCGGCTATCAGGCTTACATGGGCTGGGGTGTTTATGGTTCGACCAAGTTTGCCGTGGAAGGCATCAGCGAAGCACTGCATCAGGAACTGGCGCCGCTGGGCATCCATGCTACGGTGGTCGAGCCGGGCTTCTTTCGTACTGACTTCCTCGATGAACAATCGCTGATCAAAACCGCGCTGGTGTTGCCGGACTACGACGAAACCGTCGGCAAGATGCGCGCCTTCGCCGAGGCTGCCAACCACGCGCAACCGGGTGATCCGCAGAAGCTCGCCGAGGCGATGCTGACGCTGGTCAACGCACCCAACCCGCCACAGCGGTTGGCCCTCGGCAGTGATACCGTGGCGCGCGTCGAAGCGAAGAATCGCCTGGTAGCGCAGGAGCTGGCCGACTGGAACGAGCTGGCACTGTCCACCGACTTCAAGAACTGACAAAGATCCCCCTGTAGGAACTGCCGCAGGTTGCGATCTGTTGATGCTGTTTTTCAAAATCAACAGATCGCAGCCTGCGGCAGCTCCTGCAGGAGGGGCGTAGACCTCAAGCAAAGGACTGACTTATGACTTCTGTCGCTCAACAGCGCGGAGCGCGCGACAAGCTACTGATCCTCGCTGCCGTGTGCCTTTCAGCGCTGGTGCTTCCATTGAGTTTTACCGGCGGCGCGGTCGCCACGCCGGCCATTGGCCGTGACCTCGGCGGCAGCCCTGCGGCGCTGACCTGGATTACCAATGCGTTCATGTTGTCGTTCGGCAGTTTGCTGATGGCAGCGGGTGCGTTGGCCGACGCCTACGGGCGTAAACGGCTGTTCACGTTCGGCATGTTGCTGTTCACCGCGGCATCGATTGCGCAGAGTCTTGCGCCGTCAGTGTTCTGGCTGGATGTGCTGCGTGCCGTTCAGGGCGTGGCCGGTGCGGCGGCGCTGGCCAGTGGTTCGGCCTCTCTGGCTCAGGAGTTCGAGGGCTATGCCCGCACGCGGGCGTACAGTCTGCTCGGCACCACATTCGGCATTGGCCTGGCGTTTGGGCCGTTGTTGGCCGGAGCGTTGATCGAGGTGTTCAACTGGCGGGCGATTTTTGTCTTCACCGCGCTGATCGGCGTCATCGCCATGGTCTTCGGCCTGCCACGCATGCATGAAAGCCGCGATCTGGATGCGAAAGGTCTGGATTGGCCGGGCACCGTTCTGTTCAGTTCAATGTTGGCGCTGTTCACGTTTGGGCTGATCCAGGCGCCGGACAGTGGTTGGGGCAGCCCGTGGGTGATCGGTTTGCTCGGCGCTTCGGCGGTGCTGCTGGTGGCCTTCGTGAGGGTGGAAATGCGCGTCAAACGGCCGATGCTCGATCTGACCCTGTTCCGCTTTCCGCGCTTCATCGGTGTGCAGATGCTGCCGATCGGCACCTGTTTTTGCTACATCGTGCTGGTGGTCATGCTGCCACTGCGCTTTATCGGTGTGGAAGGCTTGAGTGAAATCGACGCCGGCCTGCTGTTGCTGGCGCTGTCGGCACCGATGCTGGTGGTGCCGATGCTTGCCGCGTCGATGACGCGTTTTGTGTCGGCAGGCATCTTGTCCGGTGCCGGCTTCCTGATTGCTGCCGTGGGCCTGCACTGGCTGAGCCTGTACAACGTTGGCGAAGCGAAATTCGGGCTGGTGGTGCCGATGGTGTTGATCGGCATTGGTGCCGGTTTGCCGTGGGGCCTGATGGATGGTTTATCGGTCAGCGTCGTGCCGAAAGAGCGTGCCGGCATGGCGGCCGGGATCTTCAATACGGTGCGGGTGGCGGGCGAGGGGATTGCCTTAGCGATTGTCGCGGCGATTCTTGCTTCACTGCTGCACAGCGATCTGTCGAATGCGTTGGCAGGCAGTGGCGATGCGGCGCTGATTGCGGAAACGGCGCACCGAGTCACCACGGGCGACATGGCCCATGCGATCAACGCGATTCCGGGGCTGGCCAACGAACGATTGGTGCAAGGTTATGCCTCGGCGTTCCAGTATCTGCTGCATATCCTTACGGTGATCACTCTCGCTTCGGCGGCAGTGGTGCTGGGGCTGTTGAGCAAGGATCGCACCGTCAAGGAGCCGCAACAGGCAGCGGCCTGACACCCTCCATGTGGGAGCTGGCTTGCCCGCGAAGGCGTCGGCCCGGCCAACATCGATTTCGCCTGACCCACCGCCATCGCTGGCAAGCCAGCTCCCACAGGTTTCACCGGTGTACTGAAATCCAGGGTCACCGTAGATCCCTGTGGGAGCGGGCTTGCCCGCGAAGGCGTCGGTCCGGCCAACATCGATTTCGCCTGACCCAGCGCCATCGCTGGCAAGCCAGCTCCCACAGGTTTCACTGGTGTACTGAAAATCCGGGACCACAGCAGATCTCTGTGGGAACGGGTGTACTCAAAATCCAGGGTCACCACAGATTCCTGTGGGAGCGGGCTTGCCCGCGAAGGCGTCGGCCCGGCCAACATCGATTGCGCCTGACCCAACGCCATCGCTGGCAAGCCAGCTCCCACAGGTTTCACTGGTGCACTGAAAATCCGGGACCACAGCAGATCCCTGTGGGAGCGGTTTGCTTTTACTTGCGATCCAGCCACACGGTTTGCGCGTTGCAGAACTCGCGTACGCCGAAGTGCGACAGCTCGCGGCCAAAACCGCTTTTCTTCACGCCACCAAAGGTCACGCGTGGGTCGCTGGCGGAGTAACCGTTGATGAACACGCCGCCGGTTTCCAGTTCGCTGGTCAGTTGCTGGGCCAGTTGCACATTGGCGGTGTAGATCGTCGCGGTGAGGCCGAAATCACTGTCGTTGGCCAGAGCGACGGCATGCGCACAATCTCGGGCGGTGATGATCGAGGCAACCGGGCCGAACAGTTCCTGTTTGAACGAGGTCATGCGATCGGTAACGTCGGCCAGCACCGTCGGCTGGTAGTAGTTGCCGGCGCCTTCAGCCTTGCCGCCACCCAGCAGCAGCGTTGCACCTTCTTCGAGGGTGTCGCGCACTTGCTGATCGAGTTCGTCACGCAGATCGAAACGCGCCATCGGCCCGATGTAAGTGTCGGCGGACAGAGGGTCGCCGACCTTCAGCTTGCGTGTGGCTTCAACGAATTTGCGGGTAAATTCCTCGACCACGCCTTCTTCGATGATCAGACGTTTGGCTGCCGCACAGACCTGACCGGAATTCTGGTAGCGACCGATCACGGCGGCCTGAACGGCTTCGTCGAGATCGGCGTCATTGAGCACTATGAACGGATCGGAACCACCCAGTTCCAGCACGCATTTCTTCAGTGCCGCGCCGGCCTGTGCGCCGATGGCCATGCCGGCACGCACGCTGCCGGTCAGGGTCACGGCGGCGATGCGCGGGTCGGCGATGGCGCTGGAGACGCCGTCCGGGGTGACGTTGATCACTTCAAATACGCCTGGGGCAAACCCGGCGCGGGTAAACGCATCGCGCAGCAGATAGGCGCTGCCCATCACGTTCGGCGCATGCTTGAGCACGTAGGTGTTGCCGGCGATCAGCGCTGGCACCGCACCGCGCAGCACCTGCCAGATCGGGAAGTTCCACGGCATCACCGCGAGGATCGGGCCGAGCGGACGGTATTCGATACGCGCCTTGCCGCCTTCGACTTGCGTCGGCTCGGCGTCGAGCATGGCCGGGCCATGTTCGGCGTACCACTCGCAGAGCTTGGCGCATTTTTCGATTTCGCCACGGGCCTGGGCGATGGGCTTGCCCATTTCCAGGGTGATCATGGTGGCCATGGCTTCAGCGGTTTCACGCAGGGCAGCGGCCAGCGCAGTCAGGGCGCGGGAGCGGTCTTGCAGCGGCTTGCGTTTCCATTTTCCAAAACCATAGGCGGCGCGGGTCAGGGCCGCGTCGAGGGCTTCGGCGGATTCAAAGGCGTAGGCGCCGATCTGCTCGCCGGTGGTCGGGTTGATCGAGATGGCGTGGGTCTGGCTGGAAATCTGGCTCATGGTTTTGTCCTGCGTGTTCAGTGGATGGGCCTAGAGTAGGGTGGCGTTTGTTTTCTGGAAACTGAATAATAAAGATCGTTTCTTTCACGATTGGAGAATGACTGTGGATCTGGTGCAGCTGGAAATCTTCAAAGCCGTGGCCGAGCACGGCAGCATCAGCGCGGCGGCGGCGCAGATTCATCGGGTGCCGTCGAACCTGACCACGCGTATCAAGCAGCTGGAGCAGGATCTGGGTGTCGATCTGTTCATTCGCGAGAAAAGCCGTTTGCGCCTGTCGCCGGCCGGATGGAGTTTTCTCGAATACGCGCGGCGCATCCTCGATCTGGTCCAGGAAGCCCGGGCCACCGTCGCGGGCGAAGAGCCGCAGGGCGCATTTCCCCTCGGTTCGCTGGAAAGCACGGCGGCGGTGCGCATTCCCGAACTGTTGGCGGCCTACAACCAATTGCACCCGAAAGTCGATCTCGATCTGTCCACCGGTCCGTCCGGTACGATGATCGACGGCGTACTCTCCGGGCGTCTGGCGGCAGCTTTTGTCGACGGTCCGGTGCTGCACCCGACGCTGGAAGGCGTGCCGGCCTTCGAAGAAGAGATGGTCATCATCGCGCCGCTCAATCACCCGCCCGTGCAGCGTGCGGCGGACGTCAACGGCGAGAGCATTTATGCCTTTCGCTCCAACTGTTCGTACCGCCATCACTTCGAAAAATGGTTCAGCACCGACGCCGCCGTCCCCGGCAAGATCTTCGAAATGGAGTCCTACCACGGCATGCTCGCCTGCGTCAGCGCGGGGGCGGGTCTGGCGTTGATGCCGCGCAAGATGCTGCAAAGCATGCCCGGCAGCGCGACGGTGAGTGTCTGGCCGCTGGCGGCGGACTTTCGTTATCTGACCACCTGGCTGGTGTGGCGGCGGGGCACGGTGTCGCGCAGTTTGAGCATGTTTGTGCGCTTGCTCGAGGAGCGTGGTGTGGTGCGTGCAGAAGAGTAATTGACACTTTGTGTCATGGCTGTATCTTTGTTCGCGTTTCGTAATATAAAAAACTATACAGCGAGCCGATGAGGAACCCGTAAATGACCACAGCCCTGAGCGGCAAAGAAGCGGTAGGTGAACGTTTCGTCCTGGAAACCATGCGCCACGCCCAACAGTTGACCTGGAAAGCCGTTGACGCGATTGCCGCGGTGATCAAACCCGGCATGCTTGAATCCGAAGCGACGGCCCGCGGCAAGGAAATCCTCGCTGAACTGGGCATGGACCGGATCTGGCACCCGCTGTTGATCCGCTTCGGCGCCAACACGCTGAAGACTTTCAAGCAGCGCTCCGACGGTGATCCGGTGCTGGGCACCAACGACATTTTCTTCATCGACATGGGCGTGGTCTGGCAAGGGCACGAAGGCGATGCGGGGGCGACGTTCACCACGGGGACCGACCCGGAAATGATCGCCTGCGCGGCGGCGGCCAAAGTGTTGTTCGACCGCGTCGAGGCGTTCTGGCGCGAGGGTGTTTCCGGCGTCGAACTTTACCGGTATGCCAGCGATCAGGCCGAGGCGATGGGCTGGGTGCTGAACCTGAATATCAAGGGCCATCGCGTCAGTGATTTCCCGCACGCCATTCATCGTGGCGGTGATCTGGGCGACTTCGAGCAGGCACCGAATGCCGGTGTGTGGATTCTGGAAATCCAGATCGCCCACCCATCGCGTCCGTTTGGCGCGTTTTACGAAGATTTGCTGATTTAAGGAAAACCCATGACGACCTCGACACCACAATCCGTGCTGCTGTTCTCCTACGGCACCCTGCAGGATCGCGCGGTACAACAGGCGAATTTCGGCCGTGAGTTGCAAGGTCAGCCGGACAGCCTGCCGGGCTACAAACAGGCAATGGTCGAGATCACCGACCCTGCCGTGCTCGCCACCAGCGGCAAGACTCACCACCCCATCGTGCAGGCGAGCGGCAACGCGGCGGATGAAATTGCCGGCACGGTATTTCACATCACGGCAGAGGAACTGGCTGCGGCCGATGAGTACGAAGTGGCCGACTACAAACGTGTCAGCGTGCTGCTAAAGTCTGGAGTCGATGCATGGGTTTATGTGCAGGCGTGACAACGGGGCGCAGCGCTGTAGTTGTTTTTATATAGCGTCAACTTTGATGATGCACGCCGTTTCCTAACTCCAAAGTCAAAAAACAGGACGTCCAGCATGAAAGTCAGCGCACGCAACGTATTCAAAGGTCAGGTCAGCCAGGTTCAGGCAGGGGCGGTCAACGCCGAAGTGGTGCTGACCCTCGCCGGTGGCGAGCAACTGGTTGCCGTCGTGACCATGAAAAGCATCAAGAACCTCGGCATCGCCGTCGGCAAAGAAGCCGTCGCGCTGGTCAAGGCACCGTGGGTGATGCTGATGACCGAATCCAGCGACATCCGCCTCTCGGCGCGCAACTGCCTGGAAGGCAAAGTGCTGAGCGTCACCGACGGTGCGGTCAATGCGGAAGTGGTGATCGAGTTGGCCGGTGGTTCGAAGGTCTACTCCATCGTGACCCGCGATGCCGTGGCCGAGTTGGGCCTGGCCAAAGGCGTCAGCGCGACGGCGGTGATCAAGGCGTCGCACATCATTCTGGGTGTTCCGGCCTGATTGTCTTTTCAGGCTGACAAGAACCTCTGATCCTGGTTTCGGGATCAGAGGTTTTTTGCTTCAAGGCGTGCCGTTTCGGCCGTACAGGCGAAAGCCTTCGCGTTGGTTCAAGCGGTCGTAGTAAGCGCTGACGGCGGGCAAGTGCGGGTGCTTGAGCGGCGTTTCGAACCAGCGATTGACCGACAGTCCGATCGGGATGTCCGCCAGTGAAAACTCATCGCCGCTGACATAAGCCCCGGTCGATTCCAACTGCCGATTCAAAATCTGCATATTCTTCGACCACTGCTCGATGCCGTTGGCCAGCGCCGCAGGATCCTGATGCTCCGGCGACTGGCGTACCAGCGACAAAAACGCATACGACCACGAGCGATTCAGCTCCGACGCCTGCCAGTCGATCCACTGATCGATGCGCGCACGGGTTCTCGGATCGGTTGGATAGAGAGGCGAGCCGCCGGAGCGGGCCACCAGATAACGAATGATCGAATTGGATTCCCACAAAGTGAAATCACCGTCCTGAATCACCGGCACCATGGCGCAAGGATTCAGTGCGAGGAACTCCGCTGTATCGGTCGGTTTGAACCCGGAGCCCCAGTCCTCACGCTCGAACGGAATCTGCAATTCGGAGCAGGTCCACAGCACTTTGCGCACGTTGATCGATGAAGCTTTACCGAGGATTCGCAGCATTGGATTTCCCTGTCCGGTGATTGTCGGGCGTCAACCAATACCACAATACAGAAGGCCCGCACACGGCGGGCCTTCTTGGCTCAGCGAAGCAATTTCAGAGGCTGCTCGCCAGCTTGCCACCGGTCATCCGCCGACGGTAGGCACTGTCACGATTGGCCAGCCAGAAATACAGCGGCGACGTCACCAGCAACCCCACTAGCCACGACAGATCCGCGCCGTTGATGTGCGCGGACACCGGGCCGACGTACAGTGGCGTGTTCATGAAGGGGATCTGCACGGCGATGCCGATCGCGTAGGCCAGCAAGGCCTGCGGGTTGTAGCGGCCGTAGATGCCACCGTCGACCTGGAAGATCGACTGGATGTCGTACTTGCCCTTGTGGATCGCGTAGAAGTCGATCAGGTTGATCGCAGTCCACGGCACCAACACCACCAGCAACACCAACACCATGTCGACGAAGTGACCGATGAAGTCCTTTGAGGCGCCCACGGCGGCAAAACAGCAGCCCAACAAGACGATGATCGAGATCACCGCACGGCTCTTGGCGGTCGGAATCCAGCGATAGGCGAAGGTCTGCACCAGGGTGATCAGCGACAGCACGGCGCCATACAGGTTGAGGGCGTTGTGGCTGATCACGCTGAGCAGGAACAGCACTAGCATCAGCGGGCCGATGGAACCGGTGGCGAGTTTGACCGCGTCCATGGTGTCCATGCCCACCGGCGTCGCCAGCACGGCAACGGCGCCGAAGATGAACGCCAGGCTCGACCCCAGCGCCGAGCCCAGATAGGTGGTCCAGAACGTCGACGACACCTTCACATCGGCCGGCAAATAACGTGAGTAGTCGGAAACGTACGGCGCAAACGCGATCTGCCACAACGCCGCCAACGACACGGTGGCCAGCCAGCCGGACAGGTTGAAGCTGCCCCGAGTGAGGAAATCGTCGGTCTGGATGTGGGTGAAGATGTAGCCGAAACCGACGACGATGCCGATCCCCAGCACCCAGGTGCCAATGCGGTTGAGCACGTGAATGAAGCGGTAGCCAATGATGCCGATGATCCCTGAACCGAAGGCGCCGATAACGATGCCGACCGGCACCGGGACGCTGTCGACCACGCCATGCAGCGACTTGCCGGCCAGGACGATGTTGGAGGCGAAGAAGCCGATGTACATGACGCCGGCAATCAACACCACCAGCAGGGCACCGAGGGAGCCGAACTGGGCGCGGCTCTGGATCATCTGCGGAATGCCCATCTGCGGGCCTTGCGCCGAGTGCAGCGCCATCAGCACGCCGCCGACCAGATGACCGACCAGAATGGCGACGATGCCCCACAGCAGATTCAAGTGAAACAGCTGCACGCCCAGCGCGCCGGTAACGATGGGCAACGGCGCGATGTTGCCGCCGAACCACAGCGTGAACAGATCCCTGACCTTTCCGTGGCGATCTTCGGGGGGCACGTATCCTATCGTGTGTTTTTCAATGAGCGGGGCGGACGTTGTTGCAGAGGTGGACATGACGAACTCCAAGGCAAGGATGAGTACGTGGACGTACTTCGGTAAGCGCCGACACGGACGGCGCATTTCTTGTTGAAGCGATCATGTGCAAAGGTTCGGGATAGATAAATTAGTAAGTTTGTTGCTACAGACCTTAAAAAAAGTATGCCGCGCGTGGCGGGGCTGTCCGGTATGTTCAAGTCTTGATCAAACAAGAATTTCAGGGCAACCCCGCTCTGTGGCGAGGGAGCTTGCTCCCGCTTGAGTGCGCAGCACTCACAAGATCGACGTCGCGCCCGATATTCCTGGGGCCGCTTCGCTGCCCAGCGGGAGCAAGCTCCCTCGCCACAATTGAGGTCGCCGCATTATCGGAGGTTTTCCATGGCCGCCTACAACCTGCGCCAGCTCAAATATTTCGTCACCACCGCCGATTGCGGCAGCGTTGCCGAGGCCTCGCGCAAGCTCTACATCGCCCAACCGTCGGTCTCCACCGCGATCAAGCATCTGGAAGAAAGCTTCGGCGTGCAGCTGTTTATCCGCCATCACGCCCAGGGCGTTTCCCTGACGCCGAGCGGTTCGCGGTTTTATCGCAAGGCGCTGGAGCTGTTGCGCGTTGCCCATGAGTTCGAGCAGAACGCCCTCGCCGATAACGACGTGGTGTCGGGACAGATCGATATCGGCTGTTTCGAAACGGTCGCGCCGCTGTACCTGCCACGGCTGATCGCCGGTTTCAAGGAGCGCTGGCCGGGAGTGGAAATCCGCATTCGCGACGGCGAGCAACAAGAGTTAGTGCAGGCGCTGACCGCTGGCAGCATCGACATGGCCATGCTGTTCGAACACGACCTCGACAGCACCATCGAAACCACGCCGCTGATGCCGCCGCAACAGCCTTACGCCTTGCTGCCGGCCAATCACCGCTTTGCGCAGCAAGCGAAAGTCTCGCTGCATGAGCTGGTGCTGGAACCGATGATTCTGCTCGACGTGGTGCCGAGTCGGACCTACTTCGTGAGCATCTTCGAAGAGCGCGGATTGACCCCGCACATCGTCTTCAGCTCTCCGTCGATCGAGATGGTGCGGGGCATGGTCGGGAGTGGCTTCGGTTTTTCGATTCTGGTGACCAAGCCGTTCAGCGACTACACCTACGACGGCCAGAAAGTCGTGTGTGTGCCGCTGGCGGAAAGCGTCACCGGTTCGGGATTGTCGGCCGCATGGCTGCGCCGGGTGCAGCTGACCAAACCGGTGCAGTTGTTTGTCGATCATTGTCGCGAGGAGCTGGCTCGGCTTTACCCCTGAGGAGTGCCGAGCCGGTCTTCAGCGGCTGATAGACGCCAGCATCCGTTGCAGCATTGCATCGCAGGCGTGCAGTTGATCGAGGCTGACGAACTCATCCGGTTTGTGGCCCTGATCCATACTGCCTGGGCCGCACACCACGGTGGGAATCCCCACCGCATCAAACAATCCGCCTTCAGTGCCGAACGCCACTGTGGTGAATTCCTTCGAGCCGCAGAACGCGGCAATCAGCTCGGCCGCCTGACTTTGCGCATCGGTGGCCAGGCCCGGATAGGCCGACAATTCGCTGAAGCGGATATCGGCGTGTTCACTGACCGCCCGCATGCGCGGCAGCAGCTGTTGTTCTGCGTAGGTTTTCAGCGTGGCGGCGACCAGAGCGGGGTCCTGTGAGGGCAGGGCGCGGATCTCGAAATCGAAGCGGCAGTCGGCGGGCACGATGTTCAAGGCCTTGCCGCCGCTGATCACGCCGGTTTGCACGGTGCTGTAAGGCGGATCGAAGCGCGGGTCGTGCTGCTCCGGCGCTTTCAGTTGTTGACCGAGACGGCCGAGTTCACCGATCAGTTCGGCGGCGTATTCGATGGCATTCACCCCCAGCGGCGCATAGGCGGAATGACACGGGTGGCCGTGCACATCGCAGCGCATCGCCAGTTTGCCCTTGTGGCCGAGCACCGGTTTCAGTTCGGTGGGTTCGCCAATGATGCACAGCAGCGGTTTGACCGGGCGTTGCTCCAGCACCTTGAGCAGCGAGCGCACACCTAGGCAGCCGACTTCTTCGTCGTAGGACAGGGCGATGTGCACCGGCATGCGCAATGCTGCGTTCACCAGCGCCGGTACCAGGGCGAGCACGCAAGCGATGTAGCCCTTCATGTCCGCCGTGCCGCGACCGAACAGTTTGCCGTCGCACTCGCTGAGTTCGAACGGCGGCAGTGTCCACGGCTGGCCATCGACCGGCACCACATCGGTGTGCCCGGACAGCACGATGCCCGCTTGATCCGCCGGGCCAATCGTGGCGAACAGGTTGGCCTTGCTGCGTTCATCGTTGTAGATCAGCGCGCACGGTACGTCGAAGCCGGCGAGGTAATCGCGCACAAATTCGATCAACTGCAAGTTGGATTCACGGCTGGTGGTATCAAAACCCACCAGCGCCTTGAGCAACTCGACGCTGCTGTTCATCGATCATCTCCGGCGACGCCGTAGCCCGGGGCCTTGGCCGGATCGAGGGCGCGATCGATGTAGTCCTGCAATTGCGGCTGGTAGGCATCCCAGAGTTTTTGCAACTGGCCGATCGGGTTCTCATCGGCCCAATCGACCCGCAGGTTGACGATCGGCCAGGTCTGCTCGCCGACCACCACCACGGCGGCCGAATGCACGGGACCGGCCTCACCACCGAGTGCCTGGGCCGCGTGCAGGGCTTTGAGCAGACGGTCGGTCAACTGACCTTCGCCGTCTTCAAAGGCACTGACCATGGCTTCGATCACCGAGCGCCCGGCGAGCATGTTGCCGGCCGCCACACATTGCTCGCCAGCCACCGCGTTGTGCACGCCGAGGGTTTGCGCGCCGCTGAAATGCGCGGTCTGGCCGAGGTGGTTGATGGCGGTGATCTGGCGGTACTGGCTGTAGCCGTTGCGGGTCAGCACCTTGTCCAGTGCATCGTCCGGCGCCAGGCCTTGCTCCATCAGCGCGAGTACTTCCGGGCCGAGCGACGGCAGGGTGATGTTCTGGCTCGATACTGCACCGACGCCGGGCAACAGCCACGGGCAGCGCGCACCGACGGCGATGCTGGAAGAACTGATGGCGACACCGAACTGGCCGGTTTCGGGGCAACGTGCGGCGATTGAAAAGGTCATTTACTTACTCCTTGTGTGTCTGAACTGGCCTCATCGCGAGCAGGCTCGCTCCCACATTTGAAATGCATTTCAAGCAGGGAAGATGAGGTGTCTATGCTGGCCTCATCGCTGGCAAGCCAGCTCCCACAGGTATTAGGGTGTTCACAAAGTCTGCGTCACACAGACCACTGTGGGAGCTGGCTTGCCAGCGATGGCCGCTACTCGGTCTGTCGACTTACTCGGGAATCACCGCAATCACATCAATCTCCATCAACCACTGCGGCTGGCCCAGCGCCGAGACCACCAGGCCGGTCGAAATCGGGAACACACCCTTGAGCCACTTGCCGACTTCGCCATACACCGCTTCGCGATAGCGCGGGTCGATCAGGTAAGTGGTGGTCTTGACTATGTGGCTCATGTCGCTGCCGGCTTCCTCCAGCAGTTGTTTGACGTTGCGCATGGCTTGTTCAGCCTGCGCACGCGGATCACCGAGGCCGATCAGGTTGCCGTCGAAATCGGTGCCGACCTGACCCCGCACATAAACGGTGTTGCCGGCGCGGACCGCCTGGCACAGGTCGTTATCCAGCGTCTGGTTCGGGTAGGTGTCTTTGGTGTTGAACATGCGGATACGAGTGTGGGTTGGCTTGCTCATGTGCAGCTCCTGAAGATGAGTTGCCCGGCGCAACCGGCGCCGGAGCGAAAGAGGGAAATCAAGCGTCGGCGGTGTCGGCGACTTTGCTGTGTGTCGGTGCATGCAACTCGGCTTCACGCTGCTCGGCATCTCGGTAGTCCAGGTACTTGCGCTGGGTGGCGATGTGATCAGCGACATGTTTGGCGTCATGCCACACGCCCCAGATAAACGACGAACCCCGGCGCGACTGCCACGGCAGACCGAGGAAATACACGCCCGGCTCACTCGACACACCGCGCTGATGGACAGGCTTGCCCTTGTCATCAAACGCCGCGACCTGCAGCCACGAATAGTCCACGGCAAACCCGGTGGCCCAGATGATCGAAGTGACACCGGCCTTGGCCAGATCCAGATCCACCAGCGGATTTTTCACGCATTCAGGATCCGGATAGGTCTCGCGCGCCTCCGGTTCTTCCGGCAGATCCAGACCATTACGCTCGATGTAGGCGTCGGCGGCATCCAGCAGCGCCAGATAGTTTTCGTCGCCGCGAGTGAGGTTGCCGAGCAGGTCCTGCTTGAACGTCACCACGCCGTTGTTGAACGACTCGGTCACGCCGACCAGGGTCATGCCGCGATGCGCCAGACCACGAAAATCGATGGTGCGCCCGCCGTGGGCACCGCTGACTGCAATGGTCACGTGCTCGCGGCCGGGTTTCATCGCCGCTTGATCCCACTCGCCAAGCACCCCCAGCCACCAGCAGAAATCACGGTTGCGATAGGCGCGAGGCGGGCGGTCATGGGCGCCCACGGAGAGGTAAACCTGCTTGCCGGAGCGTTGCAATTCATCGGCAATCTGCACGCCTGAAGAACCCGCACCGACCACCAGCACCGCGCCGTCAGGCAGTTGCTGCGGGTTGCGATAGTCAGCGGAGTGAATCTGCAGCAGACGCTGGTCTTTTGGTGCAATCGCCGGGATCACCGGTTTCTGAAACGGGCCGGTTGCAGCGACGACGCGGTTGGCCTCGATCACGCCTTCGGACGTCTCGACGGTGAAGCCCGGGCGACCGACATTGCGCACCACGCTTTTGACCTCGACGCCGGTGCGGATCGGTGCATTGAATTTCTTCGCATAGGCCTCGAAGTAATCAGCCACGCGTTCTTTCGCGGCGAAACCGTCGGGATCGACGTCATCGAATTCCAGCCCGGGAAAGCGGTCGTGCCACGCCGGGCCATTGGCGACCAGCGAGTCCCAACGGCCGGTGCGCCAGCGCTCGGCAATGCGATTGCGCTCCAGCACCAGGTGCGGCACACCCAGTTTGCTCAGGTGTTCGCTCATGGCCACGCCCGCTTGGCCGGCTCCCACGATCAGCGTGTCTGTTTTTATTATTTCAGTGGTCATCTCTACATCCTTCCTAGCAAGGCAGTTGGATTCGGGCGCTGTTGGCTTGTCCGTTTTGCTTGCGGTCAGACTAGGGAGGAGGGGGGTATCGGTAAAATATTATTAAGCTGGGATGTGAAGATAAAATTCTGATGCAGAGGGCTGAAAGCCTTTAAATACGGGGCTTTGATGAAAGCGTTGAGGCGCCGCCCCCTTTCATCAGACAACAATTTGTGGCGAGGGAGCTTGCTCCCGCTGGGGCGCGCAGCGGCCCCTTCTTAACAGATGGGGACTGCTGCGCAGTCCAGCGGGAGCAAGCTCCCTCGCCACAGAATCGCAGTCAGGTCTGGCTGGCTTGCTGTTACCGGTCAAGGAACGCCAACAGATCCTCATTCAACGCCTGCGCATGGGTCACCGCAAAACCATGCGGGGCGCCTGCGTAGACTTTAAGCTCGGCACCCTTGATCTGCGCCGCCGCCTGCTTGCCGGTGGTTTCAAACGGCACGATCTGGTCGCCGTCGCCATGGATCACCAGCGTCGGTACATCGATTTTGGCCAGGTCCGGACGGAAGTCGGTTTCCGAGAATGCGGTGACGCAATCCACCGTGCCTTTGAGCGAGGCCAGCAACGCGACATTCAGGGTTTGCGTGAGCACGCCGTCAGAGACGGTCTGGCCCTGATTGGTGCCATAGAACGGCGCCGCGAAATCGGCGATGAACTGCGCACGATCTTTCAGCAGGCCTGCCTTGATGCCGTCGAACACCGACGTGTCGACGCCCTCGGGGAAGTCGGCTTTCTTGCCGAACAGCGGTGTCACCGCGCCCAGCAATACCAGGCCGGCAACGCGCTCGCTGCCATGCCGGGCAATGTAGCGGCTGACATCGCCGCCACCCATGGAGAAGCCCACCAGTGTCACTTCACGCAGGTCCAGATGATTGATCAGTTGCGCGATGTCATCGGCGAAGGTGTCGTAGTCGTAACCGGTCCATGGCTGATCGGAACGGCCGAAACCACGGCGGTCGAAGGCAATGGTGCGGTAGCCACGGCTGCTCAGGTATTCCATCTGGTATTCCCACATGTCGGCATCCAGCGGCCAGCCGTGGCTGAACAGCACGGGCTTACCGCTGCCCCAGTCCTTGTAATAGATTTCGGTACCGTCTTGGGTCTTCAACGTGCTCATGGAAACTCCTGCGTTTGGGGTCATTCGTGGGCATAACAGCCGCCACTATCTGCGCAAAATCCGCTGACAACTTGTACGCAGGTGCTAAGTTTGCCCGCCCGCAGCGCAGCCAATTTTCATCAGGGGTTGTAAGATGCAACCGCACGAAACTGCCGTTTGCCGGAGACACCTGGAATGAAGCGTAAAAGTCTTGAGGGTAATGCCTGCCCCGTCGCCCGGACGCTGGATCTGATCGGCGACTGGTGGTCGTTGTTGATCGTGCGTGATGCGCTGGACGGCATTCGTCGGTTCAGTGATTTCCAGAAAAATCTGGATATCGCCAAGAACATGCTCAGCGCCCGCCTCAAAAGCTTGGTGGAGCAGGGGATCCTGCAAACGGTGCCTGCCGCCGACGGCGGAGCCTATAAGGAATATGTGCTGACGGAGCGCGGCAAAGCCTTGCAAACGGTGATCGTCGCGTTGTCGCAGTGGGGCGGCGAGTTCATGTACGCACCGGGCGAGCCGGGCTCGGTGATGGTCGATGCGAAGCATCGCCAGCCGATTCGCAAGCTGGAATTGATGGCTGCCGACGGCCGCTTGCTGGCACCGGAGGACGTCGCGACCCGCCTGGCTGTTGAGCACTGATTGGCAAAAGCAGAGCTAAGCGCAGCCGCGATGGCTGCGATTGTTCAATCCTCGATACAAACCCGACAAAAGGTTGAAACGATTGTTTGACGCCAAAATGATGGCCATCTAATATCGCGCCACTATTTTGATGTCACTTTCCGTCTCGAGGGATCGAACATGTACCCACCCGTCCTCGTGACGAGGTTGTGCGTAGCTTTGCTGTGCCTGTCTCCGCTCCAGAGTGCTTTCGCGGCACCCACCCCTGGTGAAACCGACCTCATTCGCGAACGACAGAATCGCTTGCTCGAAGAGCAGCAGCGACGCCTCGAAGAACTCAAGGATTTGCCCGGCAAGGAGGTCAAACCTGCGCAACCGGCAGCGCCGACCGATACCCGTTGCTTCCCGATCAAAGACATTGAGCTCAAGGGCGCCGACAGCCTTTCGGAGAGCGCCAGGACTCGTCTGCTCAAACCCTACATCGGTGAATGCCTCGGCGTGCCGCAGCTCAACGAGTTGCTTAAAGTCATCACCGACTACTACATCGAAAAAGGCCTGGTCACCAGCCGCGCCTATCTGCCGCAACAGGATTTGTCCGGCGGGCACCTGAAAGTGCTGGTGGTCGAAGGCAAACTCGAAGGCCTCAAGGGCGCCGAGAACAGCAAACTCTCGGATCGCGAACTGGCCATGGCGTTTCCCGGCAAGACTGGTGAACTGGTCAACCTGCGCGAGATCGAGCAAATGGTCGATCAGCTCAATCGCCTGCCGTCCAATCAGGCAAAAATGGAGCTGGCACCGGGGCAGAACGTCGGTGGCAGCGAAGTGCTGGTCACCAACACGCCACAGAAACCGTGGCGCGTTGGCCTGTCGCGCAACAACGATGGCCAGCGCAGCACTGGCGAACAGCAGTGGGGCACGACGTTCGATTGGGACAGCCCGTTGGGTCTGGCCGATCAGTTGAGCCTGCGCGGTGGTCACGATGCGATGACCGATCACCAGCACACCTCCAACAACGCCATGCTCAGCTACAACGTGCCGTGGGGCTGGTGGAACTTCAACTACACCTACAGCCAGAGCGAGTACCGCTCGCAAATCGCCGCCAACCTCTACAACTTCAAGCAGACCGGCGACAGCGAAAACCATCAGTTTCGCGCCGAACGCGTGATCCATCGCGACTCGGTCAGCAAGACGTCTCTCAGCGCCGGTCTGTCGTACCTGCGCACCAACAACTTCATCGAAGACAGCAAACTCAAACTGAGCAGCAACCGCATCAGCGAAGCGCAGTTCGGTTTCAACCACGGTCGCCGCGTCGGCAGTGCCTTCATCAACTTCGACGCCGGGATGCAGGAAGGCATCGGAGCCTTTGACGCGCAAGGCAGCCACGATCCGGGACCGGGCGAACCCGACGCACGCTACCGCAAATACACCGCGACCCTGAGCTACTTGCAGCCGTTCAAACTCTGGGGCGAATCGTTCAGCTTCAGCAGCCTGATGACCGGTCAGCGCAGTGAGGACGTGCTGTTCAGTTCGCAGCGCACCAGCCTCGGCGGCTCGTCGTCGATTCGTGGCTACAAGGACCAGTCACTGGCGGGCGACAGCGGTGGCTACTGGCGCAATGACTTGCGCTGGACGCGTCCGGTGACTGTCGAGTGGCTGCAACCGGTGTTCTCCGAATACGGCACCAGCCTGGGCTACGACCAGGGCGTGATACAGAACGGTCGCTACAACGGCGATCAGCACGGCCGCATGTCGAGCAACTCGCTGGACCTGTTCGCCCGTGGCCAGCACATGTCCGCCGGTGTGACATTTGCCCACTCTCTGGAACGACCGGATGCGCTCACCGAGCGCGAAGCACCGATCTATTTCCGCCTGGAATTCTTCCTCTAAAACTGCCCGCCCCGAGATTCTGACATGGACATTCGTCAACTGGCCTTTCTGGCTGGTCAGCCTGCTGCTGCCGAAAAAAACTGCGAGCACTTTCTGGGCATGCCCAAGCGCGGCCTGGCATTTCTCTTGGCGAACGTCATGTTCTGGCAACCGATGTGGGCGCAGGCCGACGGCATTGTCGTGGCCAACCCGAACACCTCGCTGGATCGCGCCGGCAATGGCGTGCCGATCATCAACATCGCCACGCCCAATGGCAGCGGGCTGTCGCACAACCAGTTCCACGATTACAACGTCGGTGCGCAGGGGCTGATCCTCAACAACGGCTCGACGCAGAATAATCTCACCCAGCTGGGCGGGCACATCATCGACAACCCGAACCTGAAAAACAGCGGTTCGGCGCAGACGATTCTCAACGAAGTCATCAGCGGCAATCCGAGCCAGCTACGCGGCTACACCGAAGTGGCGGGGCAGTCGGCACGCGTGATCGTCGCCAACCCTTATGGCATTACCTGCAACGGTTGCGGTTTCATCAACGCGCCACGGGTGACGTTGAGCACCGGCAAACCGGTGCTCGACAACGGTCGACTGGATCGTTTCCAGGTCGATCAGGGCAGCGTCGCCATCGAAGGTACCGGTCTTAACGCAACCAACGTCGACCGCTTCGAAATCATCACCCGCAGCGCAAAGATCAACGCACAGCTTCAGGCGCAGAATCTGACGATCGTCGCCGGGCGCAACGACGTAAACGCGCAGACTTTGAGCGCCACCGCCCGCGCCGATGACGGCAGCGCCAAACCGCAACTGGCCATCGACTCCTCGGCGCTGGGTGGCATGTACGCCGGGGCGATCAAACTGGTCGGCACCGAGGCCGGGGTCGGGGTGAAACTCGACGGCAAACTGATTGCCAGCGGCGGCGATATTCAGCTCGATGCCAATGGTCAACTGAGCCTGGCCGACACCTCGGCCACCGGCGCAGTCAACGTCAAAGCCGCCAGCCTCGAAACTCGCGGCCCGGTCTACGCCGGCACCGCACTGAACGTGCAGACCCAGGGCAACCTGAGCAACCGCCAGACCCTCGCCGCCCGCGACAGCATCAACCTCAGTGCCGGCGGCCAGTTGACGAACGCGGGTGCTATCGACGCGGGCGTCAATGCTGACGGCAGCCGCAACGCCAGCGGTGATCTGAGCCTGACTGCGCAGAGCCTCGACAACAGCGGAAAAAACCTGACCGCCAGCCGCAATCTGACGGTCAATACCGCGCAGACCCTGAACAACCAGAGCGGCGAAATTTCCAGCGGCGGCATGACTCATGTGACTGCCGGTACGGTGAATAACCGTAGCGGACAGATCCTCGGCGATCTGGGGCTGACCATCGACCTCCGTGGCGCTCTCGATAACCGTAACGGTGTGCTCGGTTCCGGCCAATCAGTCACTTTCAAAGGGGCCAGCCTGGATAACCGCGAGAGCGGTGTAGTGGTCAGCGACGGCGGTATGACTTTGCGCGTCAGCGGTTTGCTCGACAACCGCGACAAAGGTGAAATCACCGCCAAGGGTGCCATCGACGGGCAAATTGGCAGCCTTGACAATCGTGCCGGAAAAGTCATCGGCAAAAGCACTTTGGCACTGCGTGGCGATACCGCGGATAACCGTGGCGGCGTGATTCAGGCTGACCAGCAACTGGCGGTAAACGTCGACCGTGTGGACAACCGCGACAAAGGCGTGGTCAGCGGCAAGGCCGATATCGCCTATACAGGCACGCGTCTGGACAACCGCGGCGGTCTGGTCAGCGCAGTTGGCCCGGTCAGTTTGAACGCCAGTGAGGTACAAAACGCCGCGGGCCGAATCTCCAGTCAGAGTGACCTCAGCGCAACCATCGGCGTGTTGCAACAGCAGGGTGGTGCACTGGTCGCGCAGGGCAATCTGAACCTTACCGGCAAGGCTCTCGATAACCGCAATGGCGGTATGGTGGGCGCTAAAAAAGCGCTGACTTTGAATGTCGACGAAATCGACAATCGCAGCGGCGAAATCTCCAGCAGCCTGTTGCTGAACATTACGAGCCAGCGTCTGGATAACAGTGATGCAGGCAAAGTTCTCGCCGAGACTGACCTCGCTCTTGACGTTGCCAAATTGATCAACCAGAGCAAAGGCCTGATCAACGCCAAAGGCGTAGCGACTCTCACCGGTAGCATTCTGGACAATAGCGCGGGTCGTTTCGACAGCCTCAAAGGGCTGGTCATTACCCTCGACGATGCCTTGATCAACACGCAAGGGGTCATCAGCAGCGAAGGCACGCTGACGGCCAATGTCGGACGCATCGACAATAGCGCTGGCAGCCTGAGCAGCGCCGGCACTCTGAAGATCACCAGCCGTGGCGCCGTGATCAACCAGGCCGGTTCGATCAGCACCGACAGCACTTTGACCTTCAGCAGCGGTCGTCTGGACAACAGCCAGAAAGGCCTGCTGGTCGGCAAAGGCAACAGCCGGATCGATACCGCCGACCTCGACAACAGTCAGGGCGGGAAGATCACCAGTGAAGCTTCTCTGCAGCTCAAAGCCGCTCAGGTCAATAACGCCGCTGGCCGAATCGCCAGCCAGCAAGCGCTGGACGTGTCGGTCACCGGCCTCGATCAGCAAGGCGGCGAACTGTTCAGCAAGAGCAACCTGATTCTTGATCTGAACAACGGCCAGTTGAACAACCAGAAGGGGTTGATCAACGCTCCCGGCACGCTGTTGCTGAAAAATCTCAATGGCGTAAACAACCAGGGCGGTGAAATCTCCAGTCAGAAAGCGTTCGAGATTGCGGCTCATGACCTGGACAACAGCAACGGCAAGCTGATCAGTCAGCAGGGGCTGACGCTGCGTATTGCGCAGGCGTTGAACAACCTCAAAGGCAGTCTTTCCGGCACATCGCTGGACATCCATAGCGACAGCCTCGACAACCACGAAGGCCTGATCAGCAGTCGTGGCGATTTGCTGCTGACGACCGACAAGACCTTGGATAACCAGCTCGGTACAGTCATCGCCGACGCAAAACTCACGCTCACGGCAGACACGCTGGATAACCGTAGCGGCAGCATCGCCGGCAAGTCCGATGCCACGGTCAAGGCCGGAAAACTCGATAACCAGAAAGGTAAACTGGTCGCCACTGGCGCACTCCAGGTCGACGCGAATGTGCTCGATAACCGTCAGGCGGGTTTGCTCGGTGCGAGCAAAGACCTGACCTTGACGGTCGATGATCTGGACAACCGTGGCGGCGAAATCAGCACCAACGGCAATCTGCTGGTGACGGGCAAAAAGCTCGACAACAGCGACGCAGGCAAGATCTCCAGCGGCAGCGCGTTGACCCTGACCGTCAATGAACTGATCAATCGCAACAAAGGCCTGATCAACGCCAGCACACTACTGACTCTGCAAGGGCAGTCGTTGACCAACAGCGGCGGCGAATTGCTCAGCCAGCAAAACCTGCAACTGACCCTCAGTGGCGCATTCGATAACACCCAAGGCAAAGTCAGCAGCGAAGGCACTTTGGGCGTCAAGACAGCCCAACTGACCAACACTCAGGGCAGTCTTTCCAGTGCCGAGGATCTGACCCTCGGCAGCGCCGGCAGCGTCAATAACCAGGGCGGAAAAATCGTCACCGACGGTGCGCTCGTGCTCACCAGCGGCAGCCTCGATAACCGCCAGAAAGGCACGCTCAGTGGTAAAGGTGCGGTCACCGTCGTTACCGGTGCTTTCGATAACAGCACCGGTTCGCTGAGCAGCGCCAACACCCTCAACCTCGTCGCCGGTCAGGTCACCAACAACGATGCCGGCAGTATAGGCAGTCAGGCTGCGCTGACCGCATCGGTTGCGGGCCTCGATCAACAGGGCGGCAAGCTGTTCAGCAACTCCAGCCTGAGCCTCGATCTGAACAACGGCCAGTTGAACAACCAGAGCGGTCTGATCAACTCGCCAGGTGCGCTGCTGCTCAAGCAACTCAACGGCGTCAACAACCAGGGCGGCATCATTTCCAGCGGTGAAGCGTTCACCCTGGCCGCGCAATATCTGGACAACAGCAACGGCAAACTCTTGAGCAATCAGGGCCTGACCTTGCGCATCGCCAAGGCGCTGGACAACGTCAAAGGCCTGATCGGCGCTGAGTCGATCGATGTGCAGTCCGCGAGTCTTAATAACAGCGAGGGCAAACTGGTCAGCCGAGGTGATTTTGACCTGACTGTTGATGGCTTGCTGCGCAACGATGGCAAAGGCCTGATCAGCGCAGTGCAGTCGCTGCGCATGGGCAGCGCCGAACTGAACAACCGCGACGGTGGTTTGATCAACAGCCATGGCGACCTGGCGCTGACTGCCACGCACCTCGATTCCAGCAACGCTGGCGAAGTCTCCGCCAGTGGTGACTTCGATCTGAAATTGACCTCGCTGACCCAGAATGGCGGACGCCTGATGGGCGACAAATCCGTGACTGTAGATCTGGCCAATGGCGACCTCGACAATCAAAACGGTTTGCTCACCGCCAAAGGTCCACTGACCCTCAAGCGCCTGCGTGACCTCAACAACCAGAGCGGTGAAGTCTCCAGCAACCTCGGTTTTGACCTGATTGCTCAAGCGCTCAACAACACCTCCGGCAAAATCATCAGCGGTGAAAAACTGCTGGTGCGCGGCACCGGTCTGATTAACCAGAAAGGCCTGATCTCCGGCTGGCAAGGTCTGACGGTCAACGGTAATAGCCTGGACAACCGCGACGGCGGCACATTGTCCAGCAAGTCCTCTGACATAACGGTTGACCTTAAAGACGCGCTGCTCAATAGCGGCGCCGGTGCTGTAGTCGCTCAAGGCAATTTGAACATCAAGGCCGGCAGCCTCGACAACAGCAACAAAGGCAATCTCAGCAGTGGCGCGGGACAGACTTTGACCCTGAGCGGCACACTCAATAACAACCAAAACGGCCTGATTGCCAGTGGCGCGGCGCTGGATATCGTCAGCACGGCGTTGACCAATGCCGGCGGTGCCGTTAACGCCCAACAGGCAATCAATGTCACGGCTTCGCGCCTGGACAACAACGCTGGTCAGATTGCCGCTAACGGCGCGATCACCCTCGACCTGAGCGGCGACCTGAACAACAACGCGGGCAAACTGGCCGGTACTGGTGCGCTGCTGATCAAGGGCGTGACCGATCTGCGCAACCAGAATGGCCAGCTCGCCAGCCAGAGCACTCTGGACGTGCGCACCGGCTCGCTGGATAACAGCAACAAGGGCACTCTCGCCGCCAATGATCAGTTGCAAATCACCGCGACTGGCACTGTCAAAAACAATGCTGACGGCCTGATCTACAGCAAGAACGCCGATGTTCAGCTGAACGCGGCCAGCCTGCTCAACGGCAAAGGTTCGATCCAGAGCGATAAGGCACTGACGCTTGAAGTCACCGGCGACTTCGATAACCAGAGCGGTAAAGTCATCGCGCAAAACGGCAACGTCTTCATCAAGGCTGCCAACATCGACAACCGCGGCGGCACGCTCTCCAGCATCAAAGGTGCATTGGAGGCGCGCACGGTTGGCGTTCTGCGCAACGGTTTCGACCTGAACAACAACCGTCAGGGCGGCATCATTCAGGCACAGAGCCTGACGCTGTCGGCATTGGCGGGCATGAGCAACAACGGTGGACGGATCTCGGCACAAGCAGGCGACAGCAGCATTACCACTGCGGCGCTGGATAACGCCAATGGTGTGCTTTATGCGAAAGGACTGTTGGGCGTCATCGGCGCAAGTCTGGACAACACCAGCGGACAAATCGCCGCCAACCGCATTGACTTCGGCCTCAGTGGCGCGTTGAGCAACGGCGCGGGCGTGATCGAAAGCGATAGCCAACTGACCGTCAAAGCGGCCAGCGTCGACAACCAGAACGGTCGTCTGCGTTCGCTGGGCAATACCGGCAAGACTCTGTTCCAGATCGGTGGTTTGCTCGACAACCGCAATGGCGTGCTTGAAACCGCCAATACCGACATGACCCTTGCCGTTGGCGGTTTCCTCAACGCCGGCGGGCAACTCAACCACGTCGGACGCGGCAAGTTCGACATCTCCACCGCCAATGTCATCGGCGCTGGCGGCAGCATCGTCACGGGTGGGCTGCTGGAGCTCAACGCCGACAGCTGGAGCAACTCCAGCGTCATTCAGGCCGGTCGCCTGAACGTCAACGTCGGACAATTCAGCCAGACGTCCAGCGGCAAATTGTTGGCTTCCGACTCCTTGCAGATCCGTGGCGGCAACTGGACCAACGACGGCTTGATCGCCAGTGATGGCATCCTCGATATGCAGATCGGTGGAACCTATGCCGGCAGCGGCCGCTTGACCAGTCAGCGCGGCGCTTACCTTTCCGCCGCGCAGATGAACGTCGCGGCGGGCGGCAGTTTCGCGGTGGGCGCCGCGTCGACCGTCAATGTCGGCGGGCAGCTCACCAACGCCGGGCGCATGACCTCCAGCGAAGACCTGACGATCAACGCGGGCAGTGTTGCCAACTACGGCACCTTGGGCGCGGCGCAGAACCTCATCATCAATACGCCTTCGCTGCTCAATGATCGTGGGCTGATTTTCAGCGGCAACAACATGACCCTCGGCGTCAGCACGCTGACCAACCAGTACGGTGATTTCTACGGTCTGGGCGATGTGGTGATCGGCGGGTATGGCGGCGCGGCGCGAGCAGCGGGGGTGTACAACATTTCCGGCTCGATGGAGAGCGGGGGCGGGTTTACGCTCAGTGCCGACGTGTTTGAAAACCGCACCGAAGGGCCGACGGCGTCTGTTGAACGCAAACTCATTTCCGGGTTCATCGCGGCAACGTGTGGTGACTGCGTTGGCGGCACGTTTAACAACTTCCTTGCCAGCCGCGAGACTTATCAATTCTTCGACACCGATACCAGCGCCTCGGCGATGTTCAACGTCGGCAAGGATTTTACGTTCACCGGCGGCACGTTCCTCAACAGCAAAAGCACGGTAGCGGCGGGTGGCAACATCACCATCACCGCCGACAGCTTGAAGAACATTGGCGCCAAGAGCGGGACCGTCGAAGTCACGCGTCAGTACAACTTCGAAATGGGCACGGGCAGCACGGCGCAATTCATGGCCAACGTGATCATGCCGTACAACCAGCGCAACAACCCTGATTTCCCGTTTATGTACTACGTCATCGCGCCGGAGGGGCTGATCCGTAAAGCGATCGCCAAAACCGTGGGCAATGGCATCGTCATCGTCGACGCCGAGACCGGCGAAAACGTCGGTAGTCGCAAATATGGCCGGGCCATGTCTGGATTCAGCGCGGGCTTTGAGACGTCAACGCCGTCGATGTATGACCCGAATAATTTGCTGGCCTTACCGAGTGAACTGGCGCCTTACCAGAGCCGCGTTGCAGTCGAAAACGAGGTTAACAGCACCGGTGCAGTTGATACCAATAACTCGCGCAACGCTGTGATTCAGGCAGGCGGCAACGTCTCGATCAACGCAGCCAGGGAAGTAGTAAACAGTGTCGTCCGTGGGGACTACGCCCCAAGTGGCGGTACCAATAAAGTTGCTGATACCAAAGTCGGAAATACCGGCACCACAGTCGTTCACATTAACAGCCAACTGCCGCCTGACCTCGCTCAGCAACAAGTCAACCCGCTGAGCTTGCCGGGCTTCTCTCTGCCGACCGGTGAAAACGGTTTGTTCCGTTTGAGCAGCCAAGGCACCAGCAACGCTGCATCGTCTGGCAACACTCGCCCTGCGCCAACCTGGACTGTCGGCACTGAAGCGGTCAATGCTCAGGACCACATGGTCGTTGGCACCAGCGGCGGCCCGCGCAACTTGTTTATCGATTCTCCTGCTCAGGTATCCGACAGCACTCGCGCAGTGGATACGTTCCACCGGGACCCGAGTGTGGTCAAGGCTGTCGCCAGCACTGTCGATGTCAATGTGCTGCTGAGTTCCGCTGGCCCTGGCATGAAAGACCGAGGCAACGACGCCAAAGAGTCGATCGACACCCGTCCGGTCACGCGTGTCACTGGCCTGCCAGACACCACCGCGCCATCGAACCCGCACAAATACCTGATCGAAACCAACCCGGTACTCACCGACCTCAAGTCGTTCATGAGCTCCGACTACCTGCTGGAAAAACTCGGCTACAACCCCGACCAGAGCGCCAAGCGTCTGGGCGACGGTCTCTACGAACAGCGCCTGATCCAGCAAGCCGTGACCGCCCGCACCGGGCAGGCCTTCCTCGACGGCCAGACCTCCAACGAGGCCATGTTCAAGTATCTGATGAACAACGCCGTCGCCAGCAAGGACGCGCTCAACCTGTCGGTCGGTGTCGGACTGACATCGCAGCAAGTCGCCGCGCTGACCCACGACATCGTCTGGCTCGAAGAACACGAAGTGAACGGCGAAAAAGTCCTGGTGCCAGTGGTGTATCTGGCGCAAGCCAATGGCCGCCTCGGCCCGACCGGTGCGTTGATCGCCGGTAACGATGTGACGCTGATTGCCGGTGAAAACCTTGAGAACGTCGGCACGCTCAAGGCCACCAACAACCTGTCCGCCACGGCGGGCAAGGATCTGGTCAACAGCGGTTCGATCGAGGCGGGCAACCGTCTGGATCTGCTGGCGACCAACAGCATCGTCAACAAGGCCGGCGGCATCATTGCCGGCAAGGACGTGAGCCTGACCACGCGTACCGGCGATGTGATCAACGAGCGGACCATCACTTCGATGGACGACCAGTACGGCTCCGTCACCCGGCATCAGGACTTTGCCGACAACGCAGCGCGGATCGAGGCGGCCAATGACCTGACCGTCAAAGCGGCCAACGACATCAACATCGTCGGCGGCGTGCTGAAAAGTGGTCAGGACATGGTGTTGAACGCGGGGCGCGACGTCAACGTGTCGTCTGTGCAAGTCAACAACAGCGTTTCGTTGGGTTCAAGGTCGAGCAAAAGCGACATCACCCAACTGGCGGCTGAAATCGATGCCGGGCGTGATTTCAAGGTTGAGGCCAAGCGCGATATCAATGTGATTGCCAGTGAGATTGATGCCAAGCGTGATGTGGTGATGAAAGCTACCGAGAATCTGGTCATCACCTCGGCGGCGGATGAAGAACACTCCAAATCCAGGAACAAAAAAGAGAAGCGCCAAGAGGATCATGTCAGTCAGGTCATGTCCGGTATTACGGCGGGCGGCGACGTCAAGCTGGATGCGGGTAAAGACCTCAGTGTGATCTCCAGTCGGGTTACTGCTGGCGATGAAGCCTATCTCGTTGCGGGAGACCGTCTAGAACTCCTGGCCGCGCAAGATACGGACTACTCGCTCTATGACATGAAGAAAAAAGGCAGCTTCGGCAAGTTGAAGATGCAGCACGATGAGGTGACCGACACCAAGTACGTCGGCACGGAAATCAAGACCGGCGGCAATCTCTCGTTGGTCAGCAAAGGTGACCAGCTCTATCAAGTGGCGAAGCTCGACAGCGGCAAGGACATCGTTCTCGACAGTGGCGGCTCCATCACCTTTGAAGGGGTGAAGGATCTGCATGATGAGAACCATACCAAGACCAACAACAACGCTGGATGGGCATCCTCGAAAGGGCGCGGTAACACCGACGAAACCCTGCGTCAAACCCAGATGATCGCCAAGGGCAACATTGTTATCAAGGCAGTCGATGGCCTGAAAATCGACATTAAGGAAGTTAATCAGCAATCCGTAAGCCAGACCATCGACGCTATGGTCAAGGCTGATCCGCAACTGGCTTGGCTGAAGGATGCTGAGGCTCGCGGTGATGTCGATTGGCGGCGGGTGAAGGAAATCCATGAGTCGTTCAAGTATGAAAACTCAGGAGTCGGCCCTGCTGCGCAAATAGCAATCGCGATCATGATGTCTTTTGTCATGGGACCAGCTGGTCTGGGCTTGGTGGGCGGTGGCTTCGGTGGTGCAGTGGCCACAAGCCTGGCAACTACGGGTGTTACCAGTACGATTAGCAATAAGGGGGATTTGGGCGCTGCATTTAAGGAGACCTTCAGCGCCAACAGCCTGAAGAACGCTGCCATTGCAGGATTTACGGCGGACTTCCTCAATTACGCTGATGCGAATTGGTTTGCGGCTGGAGGCAGCAAAACTGCAAATATTCTGACCAGTAGCAACTTTACCGACGTCGCCATCCGTACGACTGGTCGCGCGATTATCTCCAGTGGTGTTTCCACCACTATTGGTGGCGGTAGCTTTGGCTCCAACTTTGGAGCGGCGTTAATGGGTGAGGCAAGCAGCGTCGCCATGGCAACCGGATTCAATTTTGTTGGCGATAACACAATCAAATTCCCGGAAGGCGGCGTAGTAAAAGTTGTAGCGCATGCGTTGATGGGTGGCTTGCTTTCCCAGGCAACGGGTGGGGATTTTGCGACAGGTGCGGCGGCAGCCGGTTTGAACGAAGCGGCGATGAAAGCGTTGGTGACGTTCGCCGGTGGCAACGACGAATTGCACTTGATGTTGTCGCAGTTGACAGGGCTCCTTGCCGCCGCGGCGGTGGATGGAGATCTCCAGCAGGGGGCAAATATTGCGAAGAACGCCACCCAATTCAACTGGCTGCTACATAAAGAGGTTGCAGAGGCGGATAGAGCTAGAGCAGCGTGTGGATCGGGAAATGGAGCGCAGGCGTGTCGGGACAATATTACCCGGGCAATAGCAGAATTGGATGCCGCTAGACTTCGTGATATGGAGGAGTTTGGGCGTAAGATTCAGCTACAAGCACTACAAGAAGGATGGACGCTCGAGCAATTCAAAGAAGCCAAGGCCAGTTATTTTTCAGGTATTGATCGAAAAGAGCTTACAACTGTTTACCCCCCATCGACGGACCCCGGGTTTCTGGCCAGAGAAGGGGGGATTGCCGTTCGTGACGGAGCGGTTGTTTTGCCAGATGAGGCAGTCAAGTCAGCGCAATCTTGGTGGAAGGCTGTCTCATCACCTTTCGACACGATTGGTGCAATCGCAAGTGGTATTGGTGGGTTAGCGTTGGGGTTTAAGGACTGGATTACCAGTCCGATCCCGTCGCATACGCTGGAAAAACAGTTCGATAAAGTAGCGACCGCCTCCGCCCAACAGTTGGGTGGCATAGTTTTTGACGCAGTGACCGGGTTTGCTACTGCTTATATTGGTGGGAAAGCTGTTCAGTGGATTGGTGGGAAGTGGGTTGACGCAAAAAGTGCACCGGGGACGGGAGGAACCAAGGCTGTAACCGAGCTGGAGAAGGAGGGGGCAGCCGGAACGCCAAATGCAGGTCAGTCAACCCTTCCATCGTGGTATCGCGAAGAGAGTTCGGCAGGCGCCTCCTTTGTTAAAAAAGGCGAACTGCCAGACGGGTACCGCTATGTACTGAATACCAGAACAGGTAATGCCGAAGTTTTAGCTCCAGACGGCCAGTTGTTTTTCAATACTGGGAATGGATTGAAGCCGAAGGTGGGCGGTAATCTTGCTGAATTGGCGGATGCTGAGCGGCGGATTGATGGTGCAAAAGCTAGCGTGGATGCGCCCAAGGGTGGGTTTGGGCCTACTTATCGGCCAGCAGATAGCGACCAATTTGAAAAGATTCTGACTTCGTATTACGGTAGGGATAAAACTGGCAGCAGGGTCGGTAACGGCGGATTGGCTGACGCTGTGCGTTATGAGAAAGCTACAGGCGACATGTTGTCTCCTGCTGGGCATGAGCAAAAAGCCATCGAGGTCAGTAATAGACTAAGTGATCTAGTTCGAAATGCTGACAATCAACCACCCGGCAAATACCCTTACAGTCAGCGGGATATTGATTTTGCTAAACTGCTAATAAAGGATATCGACAATGCTCTTAGCCGATGAGTGCTTCAGAAAGTTTGTACTGTGGTTGGTCTCTTTACCCTTCTTTTCTGCTGAGGCTCTGGAGGCTTCATTGAAAGAGTTAGGCGGGGTGGGTGGTATTATTGAGAACTCATACTACATATCCGCGTACGAGTTTTTAGGTTGCACTTTGGTGCAAAAAAATTCATTTGAACACATATTGGAGTTTCTTCGGGGTTTCGAGTTGGAATTGAGTGAGAATCCTGAGTATCGGTACTATTTTGTTGAGTCTATAGTCGACCATTCTCTGGTTCGTGGTGATGATCTCGAGACGTTAATAAGTGCGGCGCCTGACAACTACAAAACATTTTTGCGTAGACGGTTTTTGCCAAGGTAAGACTGGTTCGTTGGTGCAAAAGCAACTGGTGGCGCTGCCGGAAAGGTAGATGATCTAGCTGCTAGTGGCTTAAGTTCAGCGTCAAGCCTTCCAAGTGGAACAGGTCTTGTGGTTTCAAGGTCGGCTCAAGTGCAGACGACATCACTGCTATAAATTCACAGTTTGGCGGTTCGGTTTCATTCAGGATAAATGGGGACAGACCCTGAGGGATCCCCGATTTTTCTTACAGAAAATCAAGAAGTTGGAATATTGAAGAGACCTGCATGAGTCGGAAACTTGGTTTGCACCACACAAATACAAGAAACCGACCCCATGCAGGCCATCCGATTTTTACACAGAGCGCTCGCTCAAGCACTGCCCTCTATCCATTCTCGCCGCCTGACATCACTGATGAGTTGTGTCAGTTCGTTACTGCATGGACGTCGCCTGACGCTGACCGCTCTTGGTCGTTTCATGACGGGGCGCGCTTACCCCAAGCATTCGATCAAGCGCGTAGATCGGTTGCTGGGTAATCAACACTTGAGATCAGAGCGTCCATTGTTCTATTGGGTAATGCTTCGGGCATTGCTGGGTTCGTTGAAGCATCCTTTGATCCTGGTCGACTGGTCTCGAATTGACGCTTCAGGCACAGCCTTTTTGCTAAGAGCATCGATCCCTCTGGCGGGCCGCTCATTTCCTGTTTATGAAAGCGTTCACGAGCGCGAGAGCTGTCCCAAGTATCAAAACCGCCTACTCAAAACGCTGGCCGAATTTCTACCTGATAACTGCGTCCCGATTTTGGTCACCGACGCGGGTTTTCGGCGACCGTGGATGAAGGCTGTCGCCGCGCAGAGCTGGTTTTACGTCGCGCGGATAAGGAATCGCGAACTTTATCGTCGGGATCAAACTGACTGGCAACCGGTGAAGAAGCAAATTGGGACAGACCACGTTTAATCTAATTGGCTGAAATAATACGTAAAATTTTGTCGTCATTTTAGCCTTGCGACCCGCTAAGCTTTCAGTTCGATCAAGGTAAATGGGGACTAATCCAGAGCTGTATGAGGTGGACTTGGACGCAGTGAGGGCGCTTAAATGAGAGCGGTAATAGATAAAATTGTAACGGTTGTAGAACTAGATAATGGTGTCGTTTTTGAACGCTTTGTTAGTTGGGATGGAAGGCGCACTGGTTTTGAGGATGTCAAAAAATATATTCACGATTCAAAAGGGCGTGGCGTAGTAAGACGTCAGCAGTATTTGGTGCTGGATAACGGTGTGGAGGTTGATGTTTCAATACATGAAGCACTGCATATACTTCCTGATAGAACTGGGGTTTTAGGGGGATAAATGGGGACAGACCACGTTTAGAAAGCACTTTGAAACGTGGTCTGTCCCCGTATCCTCGTTCTGTCAATATTTTCGATAATGGTGGTGTAATTCGTCCAACCAAGAAAAAAGGAATCTGAGATGTTGCACGAAGAGCGCGTTACGTATGAAACCCTTAAATCATGGGCGCTGGAGTGCTATTACGAGGGATGCCGAGATCATGCGGTGACGAAGGGGTCGCCTCATGAGCAGATCCTGGGTTATGTCGATTATCAATTTGAAAACGTATTTGAACGCCCGGTAGAGAACTTCATGTGGCGGGTAATTTTGGTGGTTCTATCTGGTGGATGGCATCACGATTGGTGTTCCCGCACGCGCCAATTGCTTGAAGAGCAAATAACCAAAAATGGAATTGATAATATTTTGGCCGGAGTGCCTGCCGGTGAATTAGAGTCGTTTCGACATGACCTGAAAATTCTAAAGTTCATCTGAAGGGGTAAAAGGGCTGGGCTGGTAATTTTTAACAGTGCGTTGCCCCCTCCACCCCGCGTGGCGTTAGAGATTAGGGTGGAACTACGAAAACGCTATAGTTGACACCTGTGCAAACTGCAGTGTTACTTGGCGGGAGAAAAAGTGATGTCGCTGGATAGATACTGGCAGGCTGGTTTCGGACGAATGAATAAATGGGGGCAGACCACGTTTAGAAAGCACTCCGAAACCGTGGTCTGTCCCCGTTTTTCTATTGTCTGTCCCCGTTTTTCTAAAAATACTCGGGAGCGGGTTCAACAAGATGCGACGGATCTGTGCGGAGCAGTGTGCCGCGACACAAATGCACTGCGAGAAAATCTCAATAACCAAGGATATGACTCAAAACTCGTAGATGAGACAATTCAGAAAACCGTGGATCGAAATCGTGCAGCGGGAGTTATTAAATAATGAAGTTATGGTCTGACTGTATTCAATCTCTTGGGCAGGATGAGCATGGGCCGGTTGTTATAGATCTCTGGAGGAAAGTTCAAGAACCGCCAACTGTTTCCGAAACGCCGGACAGCTATAATGATCCGGATGGGAAAACAGTATTTTATAAGTTTATAAGATCCGGGTTGGAGTTTGGGTTTTGCTCAGGGAAATTAAATCATATCCATTTTTTTGTGCAGCCTCACGAGGGTTATTCGGCGTACAGTGCAGATGTGCTTGATCGCGTGGCTCAAGCTTGGGTAGCTCAAGATGTCGTGAGAGAATTAGGTCCTGCCGACAAGGGTGGGCCAGCCAAGGTCGATATGTTGATTGGCCTGATTCACCAGTGGAGTAAATATGAGCTACCTACGCATGACTTGCGGATGGAGTTTTCTGAAAATGGTCGATTGTGGAAAGTGACCTTGGTGGCGAAGTCTTAAAGTTGAATTTATGGAGCGAGGGCTGAAAAGGGGGGCGGGTTTATTTTTTATGGGAGATAAAGGAGACTGACCACGTTTAAAAGCACCCCGATAACGTGGCGAGGTGTGCTGACGGCATACGATAAGGTTTGGCCTGATGCTGATCTGTACAGATACTATGACGCGAGTAGTGATGCTTGGGAGAATAAATGGGGACAGACCACGTTTAGAAAGTACTCCGAAAACGTGGTCTGTCCCCGTTTTCCCCGAAAACGTAGTCTGTCCTCTTTCTACAAGTTAGAATACGTGCATGGGTGCCGAAATGAACGATGTTCTTAAAGAATTTGACATGCTTTGCGATAAATCTATGGCCGCGTTTGGCGAAGAGTTCGATATTTCGTATGAGATGTCAATGGTGAGAATTTTGGAATTTGTTAAGTCCAGCATTGAGCGGAGGGAGTTGTTTGTATCGCGATTTGAGGAGGTATTGATGTCTAATAACTCCCCGTTTGAAGTTGTGGCTTTCTGTATGCGGGAGTTGCAATGGCCTGAAATAAAAGAATTTGTAGTTTCGAAAATGAATCCCTCACAAGATCCGCGGAGTGAAGCACTGCGAGGTGTGCTGACGGCATACGATGAGGTTTGGCCTGATGCTGATCTGTACAGGTATTATGACGCGGGTAATGATGCTTGCGAACATTTGAGTATTAAAGTATTAGATCGTTAAAGTATTGTGTAAATGGGGGCAGGCCACGTTTAGATAAAGGGGGCGGGCCACGGATTTGAAGTTTATTCAAGAAAACGTGGCCTGTGCCCGTTTTCTTCACAAATGTTTATTCCAAATTTTGAGAATGTGTTGATTCCATTTTATTCAATTCCATTTAAGAGGTGGTGTCGTGACTAGGCAAGATATTAAAAGTGGGTGTATTTGTCTAGATAATCATATCGAGATTGGAAAAGATTTAACGTTAACTGCGCTTATTGAACAGGGTGTTAAGTTTGATGGTGAAATAGATATGGGTAATGGCTGGATGCTGTTTTCCAGTTGGAATCATTGCATTTTAGGTCGCCAAGTTAATGTGAACTTCAGTTTTTTCAAAGGTTGTCTGAAAAAATTTGGGTTCGCGTTGATAAGTGGTGATGGGCGTGATCTCGAAGGACTAAAGATCAAGCACGACGCCCTATTAAATGAATGGTTTGGTATTCCTCAGAAAAAAATGAAATTCTAATAGCTTATGATTTTGTATGGGGAGATGTATCGTCGCAATTGGATCCAAGAGGTGGGTCGTGTAGCGTTGAATTCTTTTGGAGTTGAGGGGGTGGCGCGAAAGGGGGGTGTGTTTTATTTCTTGATTGAAAAATAAATCTGCCGCGTTTTTATGTGTCGACTCTCTTTAAAATTTAGAATGCTAATGTTTTGAGGTTGTGAGAATGGTAAATCTTATCGAGCGTGTAAGGAAAGTGATAGTGCATGCTGATGGAAAAATCTCTGAGAGTTTTTATGACTGGCAGGGTCGTGGAACTGATTTTGAAGTTCGAAAAGCTCAAGTTCAACACGTTAGTGTGAGCAAGGTTGTAGAGATAAGAACATATTTAGTTTCGGATAGCGACTCGGAAGTTTTGTTCCGTGCTGCAGGTGTTCCTTGCATATTGCCGGATAGGACTGGCGTCTTGGTGGTATTTAACGATGAGCCATCAAAGTTTGATTGTCCTGATGCGCCTTGGTTCTTTGGCTTTCCTCATAATGCGGCAATTTATAATGTTGATGGCTCTTTACGTTATCAACTTGAAAATCCTCATGGCGAAGGCAGCTACATAGGTGCCGTCCATCAAGATGTAACGCAAGATGCCCAGCCCGCATTAGGGGTCTTGGTCAACGAAATAGGAAAAAATCCAGAGTTTTTATGTCTGGTTGATCCTGAAAGCTCGAAGTTGATTTCTACGTGGAAGTGGATTCGTTATTAACCGAAGGGGGCGAATTACATTCAGCCAGTATTGTAAAAAGCGCCCTTCGTTTAACCCATTTCATTTCGGCGCAAACAGTGACTTCAGCAACGAAATGTCGCAGTAACGCTACTCGCGCTCTTTGACGTCCCAACGGTGACCATTTATGATGCGCCATCATTTTGGCATCGCTTTGCCGTGGGTCGTTTAAACGTGCCTTCCTGCGTTCTCCGCACGTCAACCTAGCCTCAATAATTCCCGTTATCGGCCTACGCCGTCATTTCAGGTGCTCAACAACGTGTCTGTTCCGAAAATCTCCGTCGTCATTCCCACGTACAACGTTGAGTCCTACATCGCTGAAACGCTCGATTCGCTGATCAACCAGGCCGTGCCGTTGCATGAAATCATCCTGATCAACGACGGCTCGACCGACGGCACACTTGGCGTCATTGAGGAAGGCTTTGGTCATCGTGCGGAAGTCAAAGTGGTGACCCAGGATAATCAGGGTGTGGGTGCAGCACGGCGCAACGGCCTGGCGCTGGCGAGCGGGGAGTATGTGTTCTTCTGCGATCCGGACGATGTCGTCAGCCCTGAGCTGTTCAGTACGTTGGTGGAGCAGGTTCAGGCCAACGCGGCGCTGGAGTTGTTCTATTTTTCCAAGCGTTCGTACACTGAAGTGGACGGCAAGAAGCAGTTCTTGCGACGTAACACCGCCGCCAGTCGCAATGGCTGGTTCGATGCCGGACGCGACTTGCTGGAGGACCTGATTCTGTCCGGCAAGTATCACGCGGCGACGTGGCAGTACATTTTCAAGCGTTCGGTGTGCGAGCGTTTCGCGGTGCGGCTGGAAGGGCGCGCTCACGAAGATCATGTGTTCAGCATGAACATTTATCTGCACAGCCACGCCACGTTTGCCACCGCGGCGGACTATTACTTTCAACGGGTCAGGAGCGGCTCGCTGACGCAAAGCCATAAGGATGTCGAGTACGTGATGGGCAGTTATGCCGCGTATCGCGACACCCTGGCAGCGTTGAAGAAACATGTCGGCTCGTTCAATGCCGGACGTGAAGTGGCGCTTAATTTCATGGAGCGCAATGTCGATGCACTGATCACCAAGTGCATCAAGTACGGTGTGCCGTTGCCGCAGCAGATCACTTCGATGACTCGGCAAGACAGCCGCGATTGCGGGGTGGTGGTGCATCCTCGCTGGACACTGCTGTTTCCGCGCATTGCTCACGGGGTGCGCAAATTGCGTTTCACGTTGAAGCAGCTGCGCAGGAGTCGAAAAGGCTCCGTTCAGGGTTAGTTTTTCACTCGCTGAAAAGTGCAAAAAGGGGCGAATTCATATCGATGAATTCGCCCCTTTTTATTGCGCCTGTACACGGTTTTCAACGAAACGCCGGCACCACATGCTTGATAAACAACTCTAACGACTTCTTCTTTTCCTCATGCGGCAAGCTGTTATCACACCAAAAACTGAACTCATCCACCCCCAGTTCCTGGTAGTACTTGATCCGCGGAATAATCTCTTCCGGCGTGCCAATCATCGCCGTTTTGTGCAGGCTCTCCAGTTCAAACTCCGGACGCCCGGCAAACTTCTCTTCCGGGCTCGGCGCGAGGAAGCCGTTGACCGGCGTCTCCTTGTTACCAAACCACGCATCGAAGGTGCGGTAGAAACGGGAGATGGCTTTCGCGCCGATTTTCCAGCCATCCGGATCATCAGCCGTGTGCACATGCGTATGACGCAGCACCATCAATTGCGGGCGCGGCACGTCGGGGTTGTTGTCCAGCGCCGTCTGGAATTTGTTCTTCAGGTCGAGGACTTCTTCGTCGCCCTTCATCAGCGGCGTGACCATCACGTTGCAGCCGTTGGCCACGGCGAAGTTGTGCGAATCCGGGTCGCGGGCGGCGATCCACATTGGCGGATTCGGCTTCTGAATCGGCTTCGGCACACTGGTGGAAGTGGGGAATTTCCAGATATCGCCGTCGTGGGCGTAGTCGCCTTGCCACAGGGCGCGAACCACCGGGACCATTTCCCGCAGCGCCTGGCCGCCGGATGAGGCAGGCATGCCGCCGGCCATGCGATCGAATTCAACTTGGTAGGCGCCGCGGGCGAGGCCGACTTCCATGCGGCCGTTGCTGATGACGTCGAGCAACGCGCATTCGCCCGCGACCCGCAGCGGATGCCAGAACGGCGCGATGATGGTGCCGGCGCCGAGGTGGATGATGGTGGTTTTCGCGGCGAGGTAGGCGAGCAGCGGCATCGGGCTCGGCGAGATTGTGTATTCCATGGCGTGGTGTTCGCCGATCCACACGGTGCTGAAACCGCCGGCCTCGGCCATCAGGGTCAGTTCGGTGAGGTCTTCGAACAGTTGGCGGTGGCTGACGCTTTCGTCCCAGCGTTCCATGTGGATGAACAGGGAAAATTTCATGACGCTTCCTCGGATCTTTTGTTGTTGAGGCGAAACCTGTAAGGGCGACCTGCTTGTGATGGCGGCGTGTCAGAAAACACATCGGCGGCTGATACACCGTTTTCGCGAGCAGGCTCGCTCCTACATGGGATGTGTTTGCCTGAGGTCAGGCCAGGACGGGCAGGGCGCCCATCTTGCCGTGGCAGTACACCAGCGGCCCGGCGATCTGTTCGGGAACGATGAGGTTCTTCACCGCGCCGACCATGATGGCGTGGTCGCCGCCTTCATATTCGCGCCACAACTCACACTCGATGATAGCTGTTGCATTGGCCAGGATCGGATTGCCCAACTCGCTCAGCGTCCACTCGATACCTTGCGCCTTGTCCTTGCCTTTACGGGCGAAGGCGTAGGCTTCGCTCTGCTGGCTGCCGGACAGGACATGAATCGCAAAACGCTTGTTCTTGATCAGGACAGGATAGGAGTCGGAACTGTAATTGGGGCAGAACAGCACCAGGGCCGGGTCCATCGACAGCGAACTGAAAGCGCTGGCGGTCAGGCCGACGATCTGTCCGTCGTCATCCAGGGTGGTGATCACGGTGACGCCGGACGGGAACGAACCCATGACTTGTTTATAGATGGCCGCATCGATCATTGGACGATCCTCGGGTATTGTGACGCTGTTTTTATGTGTTTGTTGGTCTGATGGTATACCACTATTTTATCTTTGCAAGGGCTTTTAAGCTGAACCGATAAACGTACCGCGTTCGTCGGAAACTCAGTGTTTATGGGGCTTTCGGCTGGCAGGAACGCCGCGGCATCAGCGAGGATGGCGTATCAGATGGCGTCGTAAACTACGGATCAGTCTTGTGAAATGTTTGGAATACCATAATATGGTCGGCATCTAAGGGGCGGCCCGAAAGTCCCCCCGGTTTGGCTTCATACAACGATAAGAACAGACAAACTCGAGTTCATGCATATGTCCCAGATGTCCCGGCAAGATCCGTTGATCGAGAATCACACGGTCGACTACGTCCCACTCGCGGAACGCCACGGGAAGGCCCGCGACCTTTTCACTCTTTGGTTCAGCACCAACATTGCGCCACTGCCCATCGTCACCGGCGCCATGGTGGTTCAGGTGTTCCATCTCGATTTGTTCTGGGGGCTGCTGGCGATTGCGCTGGGGCACATGATCGGTGGTGTGGTGATCGCTCTGGCCTCGGCGCAAGGCCCGCGCATGGGCATTCCGCAAATGGTCCAGAGCCGTGGCCAGTTCGGGCGTTATGGCGCGCTGCTGATCGTGTTCTTTGCGGCGATCATCTATATCGGTTTCTTCATTTCCAACATCGTGCTGGCGGGTAAATCCATCGTCGGCATTGCGCCGTCGGTGCCCGCGCCGTTGAGCATCTTGATCGGCGCGCTGGCCGCTACGGCGATCGGCGTGATCGGCTACAACTTCATCCATACGCTGAATCGCATCGGCACCTGGGTGATGGGCAGTGCGTTGCTGGCCGGGTTCATCTACATCTTCGCCCATGACTTGCCGGCTGACTTTCTGACTCGCGGCAGTTTCAACCTGTCCGGCTGGCTGGAGACGGTGTCGTTGGGGATCATCTGGCAGATCAGCTTCTCGCCGTACGTGTCCGATTATTCGCGTTACCTGCCGGCGGATATCGGCATTGCCAAGCCGTTCTGGGCGACCTATCTGGGCGCGACGCTGGGGACGATTCTGTCGTTCAGCTTCGGCGCAGTGGCCGTGCTGGCCACTCCGGAAGGCACCGAAGCGATGGTTGCGGTCAAGCAGTCGACGGGGTGGTTGGGGCCGATTCTGATGGTGCTGTTCCTGCTGAATATCATCAGCCACAACGCGCTGAATCTGTATGGCGCGGTGCTGTCGATCATCACCTCGATCCAGACCTTCGCCAGCCAATGGACGCCGAGCATCAAGGTGCGCGTGATGCTGTCGAGCGTGGTGCTGGCCGGTTGCTGTGTGGTGGCGCTCGGGGCGTCGGCGGATTTCATTTCCGAGTTCATCGGATTGATTCTTGCGCTGTTGCTGGTCTTGGTGCCGTGGGCGTCGATCAACCTGATCGACTTTTACCTGATCAAGCGCGGCGACTACGACATCACCTCGATCTTCAGTGCCGACGGCGGGATTTACGGGCGCTTCAATCTGCACGCGATCGTTGCCTATTTCATCGGCATCATCGTGCAGCTGCCGTTCGCCAATACCTCGCTGTACGTCGGGCCTTACGCCAACCTGGTCGATGGTGCGGATCTGTCGTGGCTGGTCGGCCTGGTGGTGACCGTTCCGCTGTATTACTGCCTGGCAACTCGCGGCCAGACCGAGCAAAGCAGGGCTGCACGGTTGGGTTACACAGACTGAATCATTCAGCCAGTAAAACTGTGGCGAGGGAGCTTGCTCCCGCTGGGCCGCGAAGCGGACCTTGCTCTTCGCGCCCCAAAAGCAGGGGCCTGCTGCGCAGTCCAGCGGGAGCAAGCTCCCTCGCCACAATGAATCTTCGCTCACACTGTCACCTGGCTACACAGCATCAGAGCCATGCCGACCTCTCTTCCGCATTCCGGCGGTCATTCAAAATGGCCACATCGATCCCCTTTTGGCCAATCCCCCACTGTGATCCGTGTGCGCGGTCAGCAAGAATCAAAGCCATAACGAGATGCCAGACCTTTTTGCCCTCGGCTACCTTTAACGCCGCTGCCGTGTACAGAACATAAAAACCATCGAACTCACGCCGCTTTTTGGGGAAACAACCATGGTCACGATGAAACGTATTCTGGGTGCCACCGTGTGTGGGCTGACGCTGCTGGCCAGCGCCGTGCACGCCGAGCAACGCGAACTGCGGGTGTACAACTGGGCGGATTACATCCTGCCGTCCGTGCCCAAGGATTTCGCCGCGAAAACCAACATCAAAGTGACCTGGGATACCTTCGACACCAATGAATCCCTGGAAGCCAAACTGCTGACCGGCAACTCCGGTTACGACCTGGTGGTGCCGTCGAACCAATTCCTCGATACGCAGATCAAGGCCGGTGTGTTCCAGAAACTCGACAAGTCCAAGTTGCCGAACTGGAGTCACCAGGATCCGGAGCTGCTGAAGCTGCTGGACAAGAACGACCCCGGCAACCAGTACGGCGTGCCCTACATGGTCGGTACCGTGCTGATCGGCTTCAACCCGGCCAAGGTCAAGGCTGCACTGGGCGACAACGCGCCGGTGGACAGTTGGGATCTGGTGTTCAAACCGGAAAACATGGAGAAGCTCAAATCCTGCGGCGTGGCGATGCTCGATTCGCCATCGGAGATCTTGCCGCTGGCCCTGCATTATCTCGGCCTCGACCCGAACAGCCAAAACCCTGCCGACTATGAAAAAGCCAAGGCGTTGATGCTCAAGGTTCGTCCGTACGTGACCTACTTCAACTCGGCCAAATACATGACTGACATCGCCAATGGCGATATCTGCGTGGCCATCGGTTACTCCGGCAGCTTCTACCAGTTCGGCAACCGCGCCAAAGAAGCGGGCAACGGCGTGGTGGTCGACTGGCGCTTGCCGAAGGAAGGCGCGCCGATCTGGTTCGACACCTTCGCCATTCCGAAAAGCGCGAAGAACGTCGCCGAGGCCCATGAATTCCTCAACAACCTGCTCGATCCGAAAGTCATCGCGCCGATCAGCGACTTCCTCGGTTATCCGAATGCGAACAAGGATTCGATGCCGTTGATCAACAAGGAAATCACCGGCAATCCGAACCTGACACCGACGCCCGAAGCGCTGAAAAACCTTTACGTCGTCCAGCCTTTGCCGCAGAAGCTTGAGCGCGTACGCACCCGAGTCTGGACCAGTATCAAATCCGATAAATAGAGGCTCGGTCCTGCATGGGCAATCGCGGTTGCCCATGCGCAGGAGCATCTGGCGGTGATTCAGATTCTTTGCATCTGCCAGATGTGATTGACCGATTGGTAGTCTTGCAAAAGCGAGCGTTCAAGGAAACCGATCAGTTCGTCCCGACCATTCCAGATCACCATCAGATGTAAATTGGGATCGTAGTAATAAAGTTGCCCGTTAGATCCGAACAACCATGAGCTTTTAGTGCTGACAATGGCGATGGCATGAGAGGCGGTGGTTTTGGCTTTGACACCGAGCAAGTAATAACGAGGTGTGTCCTCGAGTTTTCTAAGCTCTGTGGTCAGCGTGTCCAGGGTGGCGGGAGTTTTCTCATCGATAACCTTCAATCGACGAAGCTCCTGCAGTTTGACCTTGTCCGTGGTTTTGTTGGCGAGTGACTCAGTGATTGGTTTCTGCTGCCGAAGAAAATCCACCTCTTCGGCCGCAAAGGTGGCAGCCATGATCTTGTAGGCTGAAAGGTCTTTTTTCAGCAGTTCAATATCCTGCTCTTCCGGTGGTAACCGCTTAAGGGCGTCGGTGCGCTCAGCGATACTTTGTCCGAATTGTTCGATTTCCTGCTTTCTTCTCACGCGTTGTGCTTGCTCATCCTTCAGTTGCTGCAGCAGCGCGCTACTGCTCAGAACCGCTTGCTCCTTGAGATGCCGGACATAAAATGCGCTTTTTTCTTCGGCCAGTGAAGCTTGCTGGCACCACTGTATTGCCGTCTCGGGACTGTCCATCATTTGCGTGAGCCATTCCGAGGTCAACGATAAACAGATGTCAGGTTGGTAGGTATTGGCCGGATGCTTTTTCATGTTTTCAACTTCCCTGTGCGTGAGCACGATCAGCAACCATGTCGGGGGAACAGCAGCGTTTAACTGTAGCTCACAGCCGGTACGCAGGGGCTTCATGCCTGATCATTTCGGGTTTTGTCGGACCCCGTCGGTTTTCTCGCCGTCCTTGCTGATAAACAAGCTCAGCAGCACCGACCCCAGAATCACCCCGCCCACCACCGCCAGCGACCACTCCACCGGCATGTGGAACCACGGCATCAGCGTCATCTTGCCGCCAATGAACACCAGCACAATCGCCAATCCGTACTTGAGCAAATGAAAGCGGTCAGCCATGTCCGCCAGCAGGAAGTACAGCGCCCGCAGGCCCATGATTGCGAAGATGTTCGAGGTGAACACGATAAACGGATCGGTGGTCACGGCGAAGATCGCCGGGATACTGTCAACCGCGAACATCAGGTCGCTGGCCTCGATCAGCACCAGCACCAGAAACATCGGCGTGGCCCAGCGCACGCCGTTCTGCATCACGAAAAACCGCTCGCCATGAAAGCCGCTGGTAATCCGTAAATGCCCGCGCACCCAGCGCAGTAACGGGTTGTTGTCCAGATCCGGTTGCTGATCGGCAAACACCAGCATCTTGATCCCGGTGATGATCAGGAACACGCCGAAGGCATACAGCAGCCATTCGAACTGCGACACCAGCCACACGCCGGCGAAAATCATCACCGCACGCATCGCGATTGCGCCGAGCACGCCGTACAGCAGAACTCGGCGCTGTAACTCCGGTGGCACGGCGAAGTAGCTGAAGATCATCACAAAGATGAACATGTTGTCGATCGACAGTGACTGCTCGATCAGATAGCCGGTGAGGAACTCCAGAGTCTTTTGCCGGGCAATTTCGCCGCCGAACTCGCCGTTCAGATACCACCAGAGCAGGCCCGCAAACGACAGTGCCAACAAGCACCAGGCAATGACCCAGGACAAGGCTTCGCGCACTGACACCCGATGCGCCTTGCGTCCTCCGAACACGAACAGGTCCAATGCCAGCATGGCCAGAACGAAAACGATGAAGGCGCCCCACATCCACGGTTCGCCGATATTGATGTGCGTGGCTGGCATGTTCGCGCTCCCTGTCTGGTTTGATGAGGGTCTGACGAAGCCATGCTAGCGACGGGTTTGCGTCAAAGAAAAATCGTTTATTTCTGGGGCAGAGTTCGTTAAAAACGAAGTGTCGGCCCCTGCAGTATTCCGACCCTTCCTCGATTACCGGTGCGCGCCCCTGGCGCAACCCTTACGGAGCGGTACTTTCAGCGATGACCGATGACACTCTGGAACCTCAAGCGGTGTGCAGTCCGATCACCAGCAGCGCGATTTTTATCGTCGCGACACTCAATGCCGGTACCGAAGCGAGCGACACCGTAAAAGGCTGGTGCGCTGATCTCGCCGGGCTGGTGCGATCGGTGGGCAAACGCGTACCGGCAGGCAATCTGTCCTGCGTTTGCGGTTTTTCCTCGAATGCCTGGGATCGTCTTTTCGGCAGCCCGCGTCCGGCGTCACTCCACGGATTTCGTGATTTTGGCGGGGCAGGGCGCCACGCCCCCGCGACCCCCGGTGACTTGCTGCTGCACATCCGTGCCGATCAAATGGATCTGTGTTTCGAACTGGCGACGCAGATCATGGCAGCGCTGGGCGATGCCGTGACCGTGGTCGATGAGGTTCAGGGATTCCGCTATTTCGACATGCGCAGCATCATCGGTTTTGTCGACGGCACGGAAAACCCGGTCGGGCGCAAAGCCGTGAATTTCACCATCGTCGGCGATGAGGATCCGGACTTCAGCGGCGGCAGTTACGTGCTGGTGCAGAAGTATCTGCACAACATGAACGCGTGGAACCAATTGAGCGTCGAGGCGCAGGAACGCGTGATCGGGCGCAAGAAATTGTCCGATATCGAACTGGACGATTCGGTCAAACCGAGCAACTCCCACAGTGCGCTGACGACGATCACCACAGCAGACGGCGAGGAGGTGAAAATCCTCCGTGACAACATGCCGTTCGGCCGGCCTGGGGCCGGGGAGTTCGGTACGTTCTTTATCGGCTATGCGCGTTCGCCAGAGCCGATGGAGCAGATGCTGGAAAACATGTTTGTCGGCAAACCGCCGGGCAACTACGACAAGCTGCTGGACTTCAGCACCGCGGTGACCGGTAGCCTGTACTTTGTGCCGTCCGCCGACTTGCTGGAAGCGCTGGCCGATCGCTGATCAGCGGAAAAACTCCCCCGGTGTCTCACCAAACTGCTGACGAAACGCCGCGATGAACGCCGACGTCGAGTCGTAACCGCAGCCCAGCGCGACGTCGGTGACGCGTTCGCCTTTCTCCAGTGGCGTCAGCGCACCGAGCAGGCGCAAACGCTGGCGCCAGGCGCGAAAGGTCAGGCCGGTATCGCGCAGAAACAGGCGCGTGAGGGTCTTTTCGGTGACACCGAATTTGTCGCTCCAGTGGCTCAGCGTGGTCTGTTGTTCCGGGTGTTGCTCCAGGCTCTGATAGATCTGCCGCAAACGGGCGTCCTGGGGCAGCGGCAGCATCAGGTCGATGTGTGGCGCGTCGGCCAGTTGATCGAGGATAACCTGGGCGAGGCGCCCGTGAGCACCGCGCTCATCGTATTCCACCGGCACCTGGCTGAAGGCGCGGATCAGTTCCCTGAGCAGATCGCTGACGCCGAGCACATGACAGCGCTCGATCTCCCGCGAGGCGACACTGCAATCGATGTACAGGCTGCGCATCTCGGTGTGCGGCGAACTGAATACGCGATGCGGTACGCCGGCCGGAATCCACACCGCACGCTCCGGCGGCGCGACGAAACGTCCGGCGCTGGTCTGCACCTCCAGTACGCCTTGAATCGCATAAGACAATTGCACCCACGGATGGCTGTGACGCCGGGTCAGTGCGCGATTGGGCAGCGATTCGGTACGACCGTACAGAGGACGCGGCAGGCTGGGCAGCCCGGGAATGCTGCGTCGAACGCTTTTGTCCTGTCCTTTAGGCGGCATCTGTCGGCTCTTCGGCGTTAGTCGGTAATTGCCTGTCACGTTAAAGTCGCTGGCACGCCCTGGCAACCCCGGATGAACAGATCATGACGCGCCCAAGATTCCTTCCCGATAATTTCACCCTGACGCTGATCGGCGTTGTGCTGCTGGCAAGCTTTCTGCCGGCCAGCGGTCAGGTCGCGGTCGGCTTTGGCTGGCTGACCAATATCGCCATCGCGCTGCTGTTTTTCCTGCACGGCGCCAAGCTTTCCCGCGAGTCGATCATCGCCGGTGCCGGCCACTGGCGCCTGCATCTGCTGGTGTTCAGCCTGACCTTCGTGCTGTTCCCGCTGCTGGGGCTGGCGCTGAAACCGCTGCTGTCGCCGCTGATCGGTGACAAGCTATACATGGGCATGCTTTACCTGTGCGCATTGCCCGCCACCGTGCAGTCGGCGATTGCCTTTACCTCGCTGGCGCGGGGTAATATTCCGGCGGCGATTTGCAGCGCAGCAGCGTCCAGCCTGTTCGGGATTTTCCTCACGCCGTTGCTGGTGACGTTGCTGCTCAACGTGCATGGCGACGGCGGCTCGACTCTCGATGCAATCCTGAAAATCAGCGTGCAACTGCTGCTGCCATTCATTGCCGGGCAAATCGCCCGGCGCTGGATCGGCGCGTGGGTAGGGCGCAACAAGAACTGGCTGAAGTTTGTCGATCAGGGCTCGATTCTGCTGGTGGTGTACGGCGCGTTCAGCGAAGCGGTCAACGAAGGCATCTGGCATCAGATTCCGCTCTTCGAACTGCTCGGGCTGGTGGTGGTCTGCTGCATCTTGCTCGCGCTGGTATTGCTGGCGTCGACGCTGTTGGGCAAAGCGTTCGGCTTCAGTCAGGAAGACCGCATCACCATATTGTTCTGCGGCTCGAAAAAGAGCCTGGCGACCGGCGTGCCGATGGCGCAGGTGTTGTTCGCCGGCAGCACCATTGGTGTGTTGATCCTGCCATTGATGCTGTTCCATCAGATTCAATTGATGGTCTGCGCGGTGCTTGCGCAGCGCTATGCGAAACGTCCGGAGTCGGTGCCTGAGTTGATGGCACAAGTCGATCCGTAACGCTAACCTGTTGGAACTGCCGCAGGCTGCTCAAGGTTTGTGAGGTGTCGGGTTTATGCATCCGTTTTCGATTCAACATATTGATCACATCGTGCTGCGCGTCGCCGACCTGCAGCGCAGCATCGACTTTTACGCCAAGGTGTTCGGCGCCGACGTGGTCAAACGCAATGATCCGCTGGGTCTGGTGCATTTGCGCGCCGGGTCGTCGCTGATCGATCTCGTCGACCTGGCGGGCGAACTTGGCCGCAAGGGCGGCGGGGCGGCCGGTGCCGAGCGACGCAATGTCGATCACTTCTGTCTGCGCATCGAACCTTTCGATGAAGCGGCGCTGACCGCGCACTTGCAGTCCCACGGTCTCAGTGTCGAAAAAGCCGCCACCCGCTTCGGTGCCGAGGGCAACGGCCTGTCGCTGTACTGCTTCGATCCGGACGGCAATCAGGTCGAGCTCAAAGGCCCGTCCGTGGCTTAGGCCCGTTTTGCCATCAACAGCACTGAAGCCGCCGCCGACAACAATCCCGCGCAGCAACGATTGAACAGGCGTTTGCCGCGCGGTTCGGCGAACCAGCGGCGCATGTGCAGGCCCATCCACGCGTAAGCGCTGATGGCGATCCATTCCAGCAGCAGAAACAGCACGCCGAGCACGGCGAATTGCGCCGGCACCGGCCGGGCAGGGTCAACGAACTGCGGCAGGAACGCGGTGAACAGCAGGATCGCTTTCGGATTACCCGCTGCGACGAGGAACTCCTGCCGGGCCAATGCGAAGAAGCCGACTGCCGCCCCCTTCTTCAATTGTTCAGCCTCAGGATTGGCCCGCCACAATTGCCAGGCCAGGTACAACAGATACGCCGCGCCAATGATCTTGATCGCATGGAACAGCCATTCCGAGGTTTGCAGCACCACCGACAACCCGGCGCCGGCGAGGGCGATCATCCCGGCGAACGCCAGAATCCGCCCGATCCCCGCCGAGCAGGCGCGACGAAAGCCATAGCGGGTCGCGTTGCTGACCGACAGCAGGTTGTTGGGGCCGGGGGCCATGTTCAGGGCGAAACAGGCCGGAAGAAACAACGAAAGCGTGGCGAGATCCATGTTGCGGGCTCCGGTGACGGGAAGCGCATTTTTATCACGGCCTCACGCTGGCCTGACCCATACAGTCATGCGCCGCTGTCGCGGTACAGCGGCTGGCAGCGTTGGTCTTCGGGTAGAACTTTCCGCATGCAAGACGACTCTGTATGGGGCAGAGGGGTTGGTCTGGGCGAATAAAGCTATCTATCCGGTCAACAAGGGCGTATGCCCTGTAAGATCCGCCCTTCTGTTGCGAACCCCGCATGGCCCCAGGCGGCCCCACCAAGAGCGATATACATGCAAGCAAAGGCCCGTGAAGTTTATGTGCCACCAGTGCTGCAAGACCTGCGAGCCGGCACCGCCGAGCTGCACATTGCGCTGGAAAAACGCCTTCCATTTTTCTCCGATACCCTCGATACACCGGCCTTCCTGCGCCTGATGCAAGCCTATTACGGTTTCTATTTGCCGCTGGAAAGCACCTTGCAGCGCAGTGGGGCAGTCCCCGACGATTTCGACCTGACGCCACGCCTCAAGAGTCAAACCCTGCGCAGCGACCTGCAAGCGCTGGGCGTTACCCCGCCAATCCTGGAAAATCTGCCGATCTGCGCGCAACTGCCGGTGATTGATTCGAGCGCGGCCTGCCTGGGTGTGCTGTACGTGCTCGAAGGTGCAACGCTCGGCGGGCAGATCCTGCGCCGGGAAATCTCCGCACGGCTCGGCCTGGAAGCCGACAACGGTGCGGCTTTTCTCGACATCTACGGCGCCGCCACCGGTCGCCGCTGGCGAGATTTCATCGAATACCTGGGCAATCGCCCGATGGCCGCCGTCGAGCGCGAAGCCGTCGTGCACGCTGCACAAACCACATTCAGCTGTTTCGAGCACTGGCTCGAACGCCGGGAGGTACTGGCATGACCCCGCAAGACAAAGAAGCGTTTGAAGAACTGCTGGCCAACTGTGCCGACGAGCCGATCCGTTTTCCCGGCGCGATCCAGCCGCATGGCTTGCTATTGACCCTGAGCGAGCCTGCACTTGAGATCATTCAGGTCAGCGCCAACGTCGACACCTTGCTGGGTCAGGCTCCGCAAGCGTTGATTGGCCAACCGCTGCAAAGCCTGCTTGGCGATGTGCATACCAGCCAGGTCCGCGAAGCTTTGCAGCAACCGGCCTTTTTCGATGCGCCGCCGCTGCATTTCCATCTCAACGGCACCGCGTTCGAAGGCTTGCTGCACCGGCATCAGGGTGTATTGATTCTGGAACTGGAGATCCACGTCGAGAACTTCCAGCCGCGTAATGTCGCCGGCAACCAGACGAATCTGGGGCGGATGCTCCAGCGTCTGCAAGCGGCCAAGTCGCTGCAGGCGCTGTACGACATCAGCGTCAAGGAAATCCAGGCCATGACCGGTTACGACCGGGTGCTGATCTATCGTTTCGAGGAGGAGGGCCACGGTCAGGTCATCGCCGAAGCGTCCGACCCGTCGATGGAAGTGTTCAATGGCTTGTTCTTCCCGGCCTCGGACATTCCCGAGCAGGCGCGCGAGTTGTACCGCACCAATTGGCTGCGGATCATCCCCAACGCCGACTACCAACCGGTGCCGCTAGTGCCGAAGCTGCGTCCGGACACGCAAACGCCGCTGGACCTGAGCTTCGCAACCCTGCGCAGCGTGTCGCCGATCCACTGCCAGTACATGAAGAACATGGGTGTGTTGTCGTCGATGAGCATTTCCCTGCTCAAGGGCGACAAGCTCTGGGGCCTGATCAGTTGCGGCAATCGTCAGCCGCTGCATGTGCCGCATGAACTGCGCACCGCGTGCCAAACCATCGGCCAGGTGCTGTCGCTGCAGATCAGCGCGATGGAGGCGCTGGAAGTCAGCCGTCAGCGCGAGGAAAAAGTCGAGGCACTGGCGCTGCTCAATCAGGCGATGATCGATTCGCCGCAGAACGTCTTCGATGGTTTGGCCAATCAGCCGCAAGTGCTCATGGCGCTGGCCAATGCCGGCGGTATCGCGATCATCGAAGACAAGCAGTTGCACCGTTACGGCAACTGCCCGGAACCGGATGAAATCCGTGCGTTGCACAAATGGTTGCAGGAAATCGGCGAGCCGGTTTTCGCCAGTCACCACTTGGCCAGTGTGTTTCCACCGGCCGCGCAGTATCAGCAAGTGGCCAGCGGTGTACTTGCCATGAGCCTGCCGAAACCGGTGGACAACGGCGTGCTGTGGTTCCGTCCGGAAGTGAAGGAAAACATCAACTGGAGCGGCGATCCGCGCAAGCCGCTGGATCTGGAAAATTCCGATGCCGGGCTGCGTCTGCGCCCGCGCACCTCGTTCGAAATCTGGAAAGTCGAGATGGCCGGGATCTCCACCAAGTGGAGCCATGGCGACTTGTTCGCGGCCAATGATTTGCGCCGCTCGGCGCTGGAAAACGACCTCGCGCGTCAGGTGCGTCGAGAGCAGGAAGCGGTGCGCGCCCGTGACGAACTGGTCGCCGTGGTATCCCACGATTTGCGCAATCCTATGACCGTCATCTCAATGCTCTGCGGCATGATGCAGAAGGCCTTCAGCTCCGATGGTCCGCACACTTCGCGGCGAATCTCCACGGCCATCGACACCATGCAACAGGCTGCCGGGCGCATGAATACGCTGCTGGAAGATTTGCTCGACACCTCGAAAATTGACGCCGGACGCTACAGCATCACGCCGCAGAAGCTCGACGTCAGCCAGATGTTCGAGGAGGCGCAGGCGCTGCTCGCACCACTGGCGGTGGATAAGGACATCAGCATTTCCTTCGCGGCTGATCCGGACCTGCGCATCCATGCCGACCCGGAACGGCTGTTTCAGGTGCTGTCGAATCTGGTCGGCAACGCCATCAAGTTCACTCCGCGCCTGGGCACGGTCGGTGTATCTGCCCAGTGCGTCGGCAACGAAATCGTCTTCACCGTGCGCGACAGTGGTGAAGGCATTTCCAAGGAAAACTTGCTACATGTGTTCGACCGTTACTGGACGATGAAGGAAGGCAACCCGACCGGCACTGGCCTCGGCCTATACATCACCCAAGGCATCGTTGAGGCCCATGGCGGACATATCGTCGCCGAAAGCGAGCTGGGGCAGGGCAGCGAATTCCGCTTTACCGTGCCGCGCCTGGACTGATCACCAGAACCACCACACCCCCTTGTGGAGCTGCCGGAGGCTGCGATCTTTTGATCTTGTTCTTAAAACAAAATCAAAAGATCGTCCGATCGCGGCCCGAGCCTTCGGCAGCTCCAAGGAAAGGGATTTATTGTCAGGGCGATTTTCTTCAATACCCGGGGGTGAGGCGCTGGTTAGGGTGAGCGCCTTGTTCCTGGTTTTGAAGAAGGTGTGCGATGAGTCTGATTGTTTCGATGGCGGCGTTTGCCCTGGCCGCGTCCATCACCCCCGGGCCGGTCAACATTGTGGCGCTGAGTTCCGGTGCGCAATTCGGTTTTCGTGCCAGTCAGCGGCATGTCGCCGGGGCGACGCTGGGGTTTGTGCTGCTGTTGGTGCTGATGGGACTGGGACTGCATGAAGTGCTCAAACTCTGGCCCTTCATGACACGGGTGGTGCAACTGGCGGGGGTGGCATTTCTGCTGTTCATGGCCTGGAAGCTCGCCAGCGATGACGGGCAACTGAACACCGGCGATTCGGCACGGGCGCCTTCGATGCTCTATGGCGCGGTGATGCAATGGCTGAACCCCAAAGCCTGGCTGGCCTGCGTGGCCGGAATGGGCGCGTTTGTCGCTGATGGCGAGGCGCGGCTGGTGTGGCAGTTTGCGGCGGTGTATCTGGTGATCTGCTACGTGTCGGTGGGTTGCTGGGTATATGCCGGGACGTTCTTGCGCGGGTATCTGGGGAATCCCGCAGGCATGCGCCTGTTCAATCGGAGCATGGCGCTGTTGTTGGCGTTGAGCGCAATCTACCTGTTATTCACTTGACCTTGTGGGATTGAGCCTGCTCGCGAATGCGTTGATTCAGTCGGTACATCCAGTGACTGACACACAGCATTCGCGAGCAGGCTCGCTCCCACAGGGGATGTTTTTTCAGCTTACGATTCAGTCGCCATCGCTACCGGGCGTTGCCGCCGCAAGTTAGTTGAACGGCTGCTGAAAAGCGCCACCCTCAATGTGATAGACCTTCGGTTCGTCCGAAAAATAGTTCTCCAGGCCCAGCATGAAGATTTGATGATCTTCACTCGCTTCGAAGCCCGGCGTGTGATCCTCGAGCGATTGCCAGCGCACGATCAGATTGAACACCTCGGGCGTTTCGATCCCCTGCGCGAGCAAGTGGCCGCCGTAACCCTTGGCGCGGCTGAGCAAGGGTTCGACCTTGGCAAATGCCTTCCGGAAAGCTTCAGTTTGCCCTTTGTGAACGGGTAGCAGCGCAATCTCGTAAATCATGGTGTTGTCCTCGAAGTGAGTTCAGCGATCGGCGAGCCGGGATGACGGCGCAACAGCAATCGCGATTTTCCCTTGAATCCCATTGTTGGGCGTTTCCAGCCGGGCATGGGCAAGCCCGATGTCGGCCAGCGAATACACCGCACCCACGTGCGGCCGTAACTGCCCGCGGTCGATCAAAGCGCTGAGCTCATCGAGCTTGCCGCGATTCTGCCGGGTGAATACGAAGTGGTAGCTGGCGTTTTTGCCCCAGGCTTGAATCAGATTCTGTGGCTGGGCAAGGTCCACGATCGAAACGACACGCCCCAGTTGAGCGAGCGCGTCGGGGCTGCGTGACAAGGTGTTGCCGCCGATGGTGTCGAACACCACATCGACGCCGCGACCGTCGGTTTCCCGCAGGATCGCGTCAACGTAATCCTCCTTTTCGTAGTCGATCAGCACATCGGCGCCCATCTGCCGTGCGAACTCGGCATTGGCTTCACGCACGGTGGTGAAGACCTTCGCGCCGATGGCTTTTGCCAACTGGATCGCGACATGACCGACGCCACCCGCACCGCCGTGCACCAGAATGCTTTCACCGACCCTGAGTGCCGCCCGCACGACGAGTGCTTCCCACGCCGTTCCGCCAACCAGACTCAGGCTTGCCGCTTCAAGGTGGCTCAGCGCAGCAGGTTTTTTCCCGACAATGCTTTCGGCCGCAACGTGGTATTCGGCGTAGCTGCCTGCCCCGTCAAATATTTGCGGGGTGTACCAGACCTCGTCGCCCGGCGCGAAAGCCGTCACCCCGGGGCCGATGGCTTCGACGACACCGGAGACGTCGTGCCCGGTGATGGCGGGGAGGGGCAACAGGTCGGCGTAGTCGCCTCGACGGACCTGATAATCCAGCGGATTGATGGAGGTGGCGTGAACCCGGACCAGCACTTCTCCCGCTTGTGGAACTGGTGTGGGGACGTCGCAAAGTTTGAACGATTCCGCGCCGCCAAATGATGTAAGGACCATCGCTTTCATTGCATTTCCTCGTTTCGGTAAAAAGGGATATCGGGAAATCTCGATATCATGGGGCAAAAAATTACAGCTCGCTGCCGATGATCTCGGCCAGCGCACTGATCGCTGCTTCGTTGCGTTTGTAGTAGGTCCACTGCCCGATGCGCCTGACTTCGACCAGGCCGGCGCGTTGCAGCGTCGCCAGATAATCGGACACCGTCGACTGCGACAGCCCGACGCCTTCCTGAATACTGCTGACGCAAACGCCCACTGTGTGCACGTCACCTTCATCCTGGGGAGGAAAGTGTTTCTCGGGGTCCTTCAAGCCTTTGAGGATTTCCAGGCGTGTACGGTTCGAGAGGGCTTTGAATATTTCGAGTAGTTCCATGCCGCGAAGATATCGAAATTTACCGATATGTCAATATTTCAATGCGAGGGTCATGCGCATTATGCTGTCATCTGACGCTGTGGGTTTCAGATGAAGTGTCAGCCGCGATACTGGCCCGGCGTCGCCGCGAGATGCTGTTTGAACGCTCGCTGAAAATGCGCCTGATCGGCAAACCCGGCTTCCAGCGCCACATCGGCGATCAACTGACCACTGCGCAAACGCCCACGGGCGAACTGGATGCGCTGGTTCACCAGAAACGCGTGCGGGGTCAAGCCGTAATGCTGTTTGAACGCACGAATCAGGTACGACGGCGACAGCTGCGCCGCGAGGCAGATGTCATCCAGGCTCAGCAGATCCGTGCAATGTTCGCGGATGTAATCGGCGGCGCGTTCAAGCTTGAAATTCGGCTCGCGCAACGGATGCTCTGCCGGGTTCAGGCGCAATTGCAGATCGCTGAAAAACTCCACTGCCGCGCTTTGTTTGCGCAAGACATCCTGTTGCTCATCGACCAATACGTCGTAAAGCGCGATCAGGTCGCGAAACAATCCAGGGTCCTGCAGATGCGTGGCGGAAAACCGGCGAAACTCAAGCTCGGCACTGAAGCCCAGTTGATGTTGCAGGTCCGTCAGCCATGGCGTTTCGACGTACAGCATCAGGTACGACCATGGCTGATCATTGATCGGATTGCACGCATGCACATCACCCGGATTCATCAGCACCACCGTGCCCGCCGCGACTTCGAACTGCGATTGTTCATGCACATAGGTGCTGCGCCCGGCGGTGATCGCGCCAATCGAAAAATGCGCATGGGAATGCCGGGCGTAACACACCTCGCGACCATCGGCGATCGCCCGCGCCTCGATGAAGGGCAGGGCGTCGTCGCGCCAGAAGCGCGGGGCTTTCTCAGGGTTTTTCGCGGCAGCGTGTTTCATCAACGTCATTCCCGGCAGGCCAGCGCCCGAGTGTATTAGCTCTGGCCGGCAAAGGCCCGCTCCAGTTCGGCAATGTCGAGTTTTTTCATCTGGAACATGGCCTGCATCGCGCGCTGGGATTTACTGGTGTCCGGGTCCTGCATCATCTGCATAAACGCCACCGGCACGATCTGCCACGACACCCCGAACTTGTCCTTGAGCCAGCCACATTGCTGGGCTTCGACGGGACCACCCTCGGACAGATTGCCCCAGAAGTGGTCAACCTCTTCCTGATTCTGGCAATTGACCTGAAACGAAATGGCCTCGCTGAACTTGAACATCGGCCCGCCATTGAGCCCGGTGAACGTCTGGCCGTCGAGTTCGAAACTGACGGTCATCACCGCACCTTCCGGCTTGCCGTGAAATTCCTGGCCAACCTTGCTGTAGTGGGTCAGGCCGGTGATTTTCGAATGGTCGAAGATCGCGCAGTAGAACTTCGCGGCGGCTTCGGCCTGATCGTCGAACCACAGGCACGGTGTGAGTTTTTGAAAGCGTTGCATGGCAGTCATCCTCGGCAGGTTAGACACGCAGGATTAACAGCGTAGTCAGTCCTTGGTCGACTGGCGGTGCCGTAGATCGACAAATTGGCGCGGCTCAGAAATCCCAGCGCGTGGTCAGTTGCAGGCTGCGCGGTTCGCCGTAGAACCCGGTGCCGAAGTTGCCGAGGCCGGTGTAGTAGGTTTTGTCGAACAGGTTCTTGATGTTGAGCGTGGTGCTCAGGTGGTCGTTGAAGCGATAGCGGGCCATCGCGTCGACCAGGTAGTAACTGTCCTGAGTGATGCGCACGTTCTCGCCAGCGTTGGGTTCGAACACGTTGCCGAAAAACTCTTTCTGCCAACTGACGCCGCCGCCCAGCGTCAGGTTCTGCCAGGCACCGGGCAGTCGATAGCTGCTGAATAGCCGGACCAATTGCTCTGGCGCGGTGGTTTGCAGGATCGAGGCGTACACCGGGTCGCCGTGGGCATCGCGGGTGTGGTTATAGGCGTAGCCGGCGGAGAGATTCCAGCCGTCGGCGAGTTCGCCGGCCAGTTCGAATTCGAAGCCTTTGGTGGTCGCGCCTTGCACGGCACGGTAAACGGCCTCGTTTTCGAAGCCGCTGACCTGTTCGGCGACGTTGTCTTGCTCGATGCGAAACACGGCGAAACCGGCATTGAGCCGACCGTCGAAATACTCGGCCTTGATGCCGGCTTCGTAGCTGTTGCCTTGCACCGGATCAAGTACCTGGCGCGAGGCGTCTTTGCTGAGCTGCGGTTGATAGATGCGCGTGTAACTGGTGTACAGCGAGTACGTGTCATCGAGGTCATAGACCATGCCCGCGTAGGGCGTGAACACGCCGGTCTGGCGGTAGCCGTCGCGGACATCCGCTGTGGCCGGATCGCGGTAGTCGAGGTGGTCGCTGGCGGTGAAATCACTGATCCGCCCGCCGAGGATCAGTGCCAGATCGTCGGTAGCTTTCAGGCGCGTCGAAAAGTACGCGCCGGTCTGGCGCTGGACGATGGCGTCCGTGCCAATCTGCGGGATGTCGGGTTTGGGGTACTCGCCACGCCAGTCGAAAATACTGCCGTTCAGCGGCGGGTAGACCGAGCCGTAGACCGGGTTGTCCTGCCGGGTGTTCATCGACATGAAACCAACGAGCAACTGATGCTCGCGACCGAACAGGCTGAACGGCCCGCCGAGGTTGATATCGACGTTGTCCTGCACCTCATCGCCCTTGAACTTGCCCATGTACAGAAACATGCCGTCGCCGGTTGCCGGGTCCGGATTACCGCCACTGGCCGAGCCGAGAAGGGTGTCGTGCTCGCGGTGTTTACGGTCGTATCTGAGTTTCAGCGTCCAGTCGTTTTGCAGTTGGCGGGTGAGGGCAGCGAACAGCGTCTGATTGGTGAAATCGCGGCGGCTCCAGTCGGTGGCTGGGTTGAACGAACGGGAGAAATTCGTCCGTGAGCCATCGCTGAAAAACATCGGGAAACCGGTCCAGCTCGCGCCGCGAGAGCGGGTGTTCTGCTGATCAAAACCGAGGGTCAACAGCGTCTCCGGAGTCAGGTCAGCTTCGACGATGCCATAGGCGATGTCCTTGGTGTTTTGATAGTGGTCGGCGTGCGCGCTGCGCTCCTGATGGACGCCGACAAAGCGTGCGCGCACGTTGCCGCTGGCGGTCAGCGGGCCGGCAATATCGGCTTCGCTGCGAACGTTGTCCCACGAACCGACGCTGCCACTCAGCGCTGCCTTGAAAACTGGCGTCGGGCGTTTACGGATCAGATTGACCGTGGCCGACGGATCGCCCGAACCGGTCATCAGGCCGGTGGCGCCCTTGATGATTTCGACGCGGTCGAAGGTCGCCATGTCGGTGCTGGTGGTGCCGTAATCGTAGACCCCATCGTAGTCGGTATTGACCCCGTCGTACTGGAAGTTGCTGATCGGCGCGCCCCGGCTGGAAAACTCCCAGCGCTCACTGTCGTAGTTCTGCACGCTGATGCCCGGTGCGCGGCGCAGGACGTCGGCAATCGCGGTGGCGCCCTGGTCGTCGAGTAGCTGGCGGGTGATCACCGTTACCGATTGCGGGGTTTCGCGCAGGGATAGCGGCAGGCCGGTGGCCGATGACGATTGGCCGGTGGTGTAGGCATGGCTGTCTTCGGTGATGGCGCCGAGCGGCTTGCCGGAAATCGTCGTGGCGTCCAGCTGCAAGGGGCTTGTGGCATCGCTGATACGCAAGACAAAACCGCCGCCGTTTTGCTGCTGCGCTTGCAGCCCGCTGCCATTGAGGAGGATTTGCAGGGCTTCGCGGACACTGTAATCGCCATTCAGGCCGTGGCTGCGCTTGTCGGCGGCGAGGTCGTTATGGCCGGCGAGGAACACGCCGCTCTGTTCGGCAAAGCGATTGAGCACCGTGACCAGTGGGCCGGCAGCGATGGAATAGTGATGCCTTGGCGCTTGATCGACCGTGGGCGCCGCCAGCGCAATCGACACGCACGCCCCCGGCACGGCACATGCCAAAGCCAGGGCGAAACGGCGGCGGGCGAGGGTGGCGCGCAACATGAAGTTCCCGTGGCGATCAACGAAAGAGGGGCTGCTGAGGGTTAACCGAACGAACCGGCGAAAAGGGAACTGTGCGTCGAAAGAATCACACGCTCGGCCCGACGCTGACCCACCAGTTGAAGGTTTTATCGATGCGGATCGGCAGCGCCGCTTCGAGCAGACGCAGGGCTTGATCGGTGTCCTTTAGCGGGAACGAGCCCATCACCGGCAGACTTGCCACGGCCGGATCGCAATGCAGATGTCCCGGGCGATAACGGCTCAACTCTTCAATCAGCTCGCCCAGCGGCAGGTTGTCTGCCAGCAACAGGCCCTGACGCCAGGCCTCGCGGGACGGGCTGGCCGCCGCTGTTTTGCCCAGGCGCCCGATGCTGAAGGCCAGTTGTTGACCGGCCTGCACCACTTGGCTCTCGCCTTGCTGATTACGCACTTCGACCGCGCCTTGATAGACATTGAGCAAGGTGTTGCGCTCGTTTTGGCGCACGCTGAACCGCGTGCCCAGTGCGCGCATCCGGCCGTGTTCGGTATCGACCAGAAAAGCGCGGCCCACTTCCTTGGCGGTGTCGATCAGTACTTCACCGGCATGCAATTGCAGCAGACGTTGCGTGGTGTCAAAACGCACGTTCACGGCGCTCAGGGCGTTCAGCCAGATGCGGCTGCCGTCGCTCAGGGTGGCCTCGCGGGTTTCTCCGGTGCCGGTCGACAGGTCCGCGCTGAGGCGTTCGACCAGCGGCGTACTGCGCCACGCGGCCCAACCGGTCAGCCCGGTGGCCGCCAGAATCAACAGGCCTTTGAGCGACTGTCGACGGCTGATCGAGTTGCGTGTGCTGTTGCGCAATGTGTGGCTGACGGCGTGGATTTCGTTATCACCCTGCAACGGCGCAAAGCGCTGGCCGACGCGTTCGACATAACGCCAGGCCGCTTGGTGCTCAGGGCTTTGCGCCATCCACGCCTGCCAGCCCAGGCGTTCGTGCTCGGCGACGTGATCGTCATGCAATTGCACGTACCAGTGCGCGGCCTGTTCAAGGCTGGCGTGGCTGAGTTTGTTCATCGGGCTACTCAATCAGCAAGCCATCGAGTTCGGCTTCGAGAATCGCGCAATGCATCATTGCCTGAGCCAGGTATCTCTTGATCATTCGTTCGCTGACCCCGAGCTGTTCGGCGATCAGTTTGTAGGGCATGTCATGCAATTGCGCGAGGATGAAGGCGTCGCTGACCCGCTGCGGCAGGCGCTGCAACATGGCGTCCACTTCGTGCAGGGTTTCGACGATGATCGCCTGTTGCTCCGGCGACGGCTGCAAGTCTGCTGGGCGGCTGGCGAGGGTTTCCAGCCAGGTCTGTTCCAGTTGCCGACGCCGCCAGTGATCGACGCACAGGCCCCGGGCGATGGTCGCCAGATAAGAGCGTTCGTGGACTTCGCCATTGAACGCTTGCGGGCGCTTGAGCACGCGGATGAAGGTGTCGTGCGCGAGATCCGCAGCATCCATCGCGTTGCTCAGACGTCGACGCAATAGCTCGTGCAACCAGCGGTGATGGCTGAGATAGAGATTCTGCACGAGAGAGGCGTCGGCGACCGTCATCAGAGCAAGCGTCCAGAGCGACCGTTACGGGTCTAAATAAGAATGGGTCGCGATTAAAGCAAAAGGACGGATAGTGTGCAAATGATATTGGTTTGCTTTTGGGCGATTGCAATTGCGGGTGTTGAGATCTGTAGTCTTATTGACAAATGTGGGAGTCAAAATGACTTCCATTGATCCAGGTCAAATTGACTCCTTGATTCGCAAGTATTTGATTTTACGGGGGTGAAAATCTGGCATGAGAATTGAATTGGCTTAGTTACCCACTCAGGAGTACCACGCCATGTTCACCTTCTTCGAAAGTCCGCTGAACGTTCTGCACCTGTCGAGCAAAGTGCTCGTCGCCGGCCTGGTGATCTTGCTGGCGGGTATCTACGGCGCTTATCTCTACCCAGGCAACATGCCGATTGCGCTGCTGGTGGCGATGCATTCGCTGACCATCCTCGGCCCGACCCTGATCAAGATCGGCTACGTCATGCGCCTGCTCGCGCAGTACCGCATCCATGACACGCAGATGATCCCGCAGACCGCGTAATTCCTGTAGGAGTGAGCCTGCTCGCGATGGCGTCAGCACGGTCGACATTTTTATTGCCTGACACACCGCTTTCGCGAGCAGGCTCACTCCTACAATGGATGGTGAAAATTCTGGAAGCTCAGCGGCGTTCAGCGGTCAGCAGCAACGACTGTGGCACCGGACTTTGCGGGTGCTGTGGCTCTTGTAAGCCAACCAATTGATAGCCAGCCATATCGAGCGCATTCAGCCAGCTCGACAAAGTGCGGAAATACCACGGCATCGGCTGCCACTGGCCTTTTAATCCCGCGAAGGTTTCTTCGCGCCAGCCATCCTGATAATCGCCTGCCGCGACAGCCCAAGGATGCAGCGTCTGAATCACCAGCGAGCCACCGGGCACCAGCAGCGCATTCATTGCGGCGAGCAACGGGATGATGTCCTGATGCAGCAGCGAGAAATTGGCGCAGATCAGGTCGTAGTCGCGGCCGATGTCGACCTTCGCTTCGACCAGCGCTTCATAACTGGCGACATGCGCCGTCGAGGTCTCGTCTACCCGCGCCGCTTCCACCAACGTCGCATCGCCATCCACGCCTGTCGCGTCGATGCCCCGATCCGCCAACGCCCGCAACAACCAGCCTTCGCCACAACCAAGGTCAAGCACGCGCGCGGGTTGCCGGCCCATGATCGCCAACAGAATCGCCTGATCGGTGACCTGCTGACGGCTTTCAATCGCGCCGCTGCGGATCACTTCGATCCAGGCGTGGGCGTTGTCGTGCCAGCTCTGCAAAAGGGTCGATTCGGGAGAGGGCATGTCGTTATCCGATGTAGTGCGCAGAAAATCAGTATGGACGCCGAATTGAAGATCGCCATGCAGGATGCACCGCCCTTTGGGTCTGAGTTGAGCCTACCTAGGAACGAGCAATGACATGTCGAACTCGCGTTGCATGCGTTTGACCATCTCGATGACTTGCCAGGCGAAACCAGTCTCCCCTCGATCATTCAGCATCAGCCAGGCATTTGGATCAGCAGCCCAGTCAGAGGCTATCGGGACCGAAGAATAGGCCCGGGCATCGAACGTCCACCATGGCCACCATTTTGTATTGCTACCGGAAGGTGCGCAGAGTGCATTCATATGCTCAGCTAAGCGCTGGATGTCCAAGTCGGCATTCTCGCCTTCATCCCATCTACATATTCCGAAATACAGCTTGCCATGATTGCCCTTGTCAAACGCCCAGCCCATGCCGAACACGTGCGTCGGATCAAAACGAATGCTGAAGCATCCCTGCGGCGATCCGTCGAGCAGAGCGTTATCCCAGAACAACTTAACGTTTAATTCGGTGAGTTCAATCTCCAGATAGGCCAGAAAATCTCGCCACATTTCGCGCTTGGCTTCCCGAAGATGCTGTGAGATCTGGAACGCAGCCTTGAGGTTTTTCTCGTTGCGGAGCATGAGCCGCGTAAGTTCCTGGGGGTTGTCCAAGTGGAGTTCTCCGTTGATGTGTTGATCCACGAACTGGGCGAGTGCCTCGATAAACAGCCGGACCGAGCCCGCCCGTGTATGGCGAGCGCAATCTTCCAGCCAATCCTTGAGGCGGAAAAAATCGAAAGCTACGATCCGTGAGGAGAGTGTTGTCGGAGTATTTTTGGGTAGGCTTCTCTCGGAAATATCGCCATTGCTTAAGTAGATCAACAACCAGTTGGCATGTTGTCTATCGAGATAGGTCGCATAATCGAGCAATTGTTCGTCTTGGTCGGTTGCCCATGGTTTGTTCTCTATAGCGAAGCCGCCAGAATCGAACCGCAAGTACATGTCTATGCGGCGACCACTTGGCAACCGGAATTCAGTGTGGCCGCTTTTATACTCCGCTGCCTTGGGGAGAAACTGTTGATTTTCGAACAGATTCAGGAATTTTCTGAGGTACAGGTCGCTTTGCCCGTGCGCACCTTTAGGGTCGAGCAATAAGCTCAGATACGTGGAAAGGGCATTTTCATCGTTTCGCAGAAACTCCAAGAGACGAAAGTCAGGCGCGAGTTGTGCCTGATAGCGGTGTTTCGCTTGCTGATCCAAGTCATGCCACAGTTGAAACTCGTTGAGTAGATTCTCAACGGCGGTGATATCCATTTCGATTTCTCGCACTGTTCTATGAGCTTCGGCTCGAGCTTTAATCAATGACTTTGCATGAGCAGTCTTTTCAACTGTTGGCGCCTCCATCTGGAAAGCATTCCAGCAGCAACTAGATTGTATCGTCAGGTAGCGTCAAAACTGTCGGTCAGCCAATAGAATCGTAGCGGCAGACGCAGAGCCCAAGCATCTGTTGATTGTTTATCGCGGCCATCTGAAGCAGACATACAAGAGAGGCACCCATGATCCCAGTCACCGGCGGTTGCCTGTGCGGCGACGTCCGTTTCGAAATCTCAGGCCAGCCCTATCGCGTCGGGATATGCCATTGTCTCGACTGCCGCAAACGCCATGGAGCACTGTTTCACGCCTCGGCGATTTTTCCCGAAAACGCAGTGACGATCACTGGCGAAACTCGCGACTACAACGGGCGGTTTTTCTGCCCGCGCTGCGGCTCACCGGTGTTCACGCGTTCGGCGGATGAAGTCGAAGTGAACGTCGGATCACTCGATCAACCCAATCAGTTCAAACCCAGTTACGAACTCTGGACCATCCGCCGCGAGTCATGGCTGCCGGCGCTTCCTCTGGCTCACCACTATGAGCGTGATCGTGAAAGCACAGGGCATAGCGAGGATTAGTGGGAATGAAGCCGGTTGCAGTCCGCCTTGGTGGGGGGCTCGCAATGGGTGGATTAACACAAAATCCTGTAGGAGTGAGCCTGCTCGCGATGGCGTCGGCACAGCCTGAGTCTTTGGTGACAGACACACCGCTATCGCGAGCAGGCTCACTCCTACAGGGGGATGCATGGCTACCGGGATGTCAGCCGCGAATAAAGGCCAGCAAGTCAGCGTTGATTGTTTCAGCCTCCGTCGTCGGCATCCCGTGCGGAAACCCCGGGTACGACTTCAGTGTGCCATTTGGCAGCAGTTTCGCCGACAAAGGCCCGGAGTTCGCGTACGGCACAATCTGGTCATCCTCGCCATGCATCACCAACACCGGCACGGTGACCTTCTTCAAATCCTCGGTGAAATCCGTCTGCGAGAACGCCACGATCCCATCGTAATGCGCCTTCGCCCCGCCAATCATGCCCTGACGCCACCAGTTGGAAATGATCCCTTCCGAAGGTGTGGCGCCCGGCCGGTTGTAGCCATAAAAAGGCCCGGTCGGAATATCCCGGTAAAACTGCGCACGATTCGCCGCAAGCTGTGCCTGAAAATCATCGAACACTGATTTTGGCAAACCACCCGGATTGCTCTCGGTTTTCACCATCAGCGGTGGCACGGCGCTGATCAGCACGCCTTTGGCAACGTTGTCCTGGCCATGCCGGGCGATGTAATGGATGACTTCGCCGCCACCGGTGGAGTGTCCGACATGCACCACGTTCTTCAAGCCCAGATGTTTGACCACCGCCAGGGCATCATCGGCGTAGTGATCCATGTCATGCCCGTCCCAGACCTGACTCGAGCGCCCATGCCCACGGCGATCATGGGCGATCACCCGAAAGCCCTGCGCCAGAAAGAACAGCATCTGCGCGTCCCAGTCGTCGGAGCTCAGCGGCCAGCCGTGGTGAAAATGAATCACCGGGGCGTCTTTCGGCCCCCAGTCTTTGTAAAAGATGTCGACGCCGTCTTGGGTGGTGACAAATCCCATGTTCGCTACTCCAGACCAATGTGATGGATACCCGCACGGTAAGCGCGGACCGGTTTCGCTGGTGATGAGTGTTGTGCGCAGGCTCAGTGCGAGCCGCTATCAACTGTAGGATTAAAGTCAGCCTATGCATGACCGGTGGTCGCAACGTCTGACCTGTCGCGCAAATTACGCTTAGCTGAAAGGGATAAGCCGAGGCGCGCGCAGGCTGTTATGGCCGCAGCGACGCCCCTTCAGAACACCGTGAGTCTGAGGAAATCCCCCGATGCTGACCTTGAATATCAATGGCAAGGATCAGGAGCTCGATGTCCCCGCGGACATGCCGTTGCTCTGGGTCCTGCGCGATGTCGCGCACCTGACCGGTACCAAATTCGGTTGTGGCATGGCCCAGTGCGGCGCCTGCACCGTGCATGTCGACGGGGCACCGTTGCGTGCCTGTATCACCCCGGCCACCGCCGTCGCCCACGGGCAGAAAATCCTCACCATCGAAGGCTTGTCGACGGACGGCTCGCACCCGGTGCAACGAGCCTGGGCGGAACTCGACGTGGTGCAGTGCGGTTACTGCCAGTCGGGGCAGATCATGTCGGCCGCCGCGTTGTTGGCGAAAATCCCCAAACCCACTGACAGCGATATCGATCAGGCGCTCTCCGGCAATATCTGCCGCTGCGGCACTTATCCAAGAATTCGCGCAGCGGTGAAACGTGCGTCCGAAATTGGTTGATGGGGGGATAGACGATGAACAGTCCCGTATCGCGTCGGGGTTTTCTCAAGGGCAGCGCCGTATTGGGCGGCGGTCTGGTGGTGGCGTTTGTCGTGCCCGGCGCTCATCGGTTTGCCTTTGCCGCAGAGAATGAAGGCAAGGTTTTTGCGCCGAATGCCTTCCTGCGGATTGCCGCAGACAACAGCGTCACCGTGCTGCTCGGCCATTCGGAAATGGGGCAGGGCATCTGGACCGGCCTGACCATGCTGATCGCCGAAGAACTGGACGCCGACTGGTCGACAATCCGCGTTGAACATTCCCCGGCGTCGGCGGCCGATTACGGCATGCCCGGTTTTGGCGGCATGCAGATTACCGGTGGCTCGACGTCGACCTGGATGGAGTTCGACCGCTATCGACTGGCGGGTGCAACGGCGCGGCAGATGCTGGTGGAGGCGGCGGCCAAACGTTTTGACGTGGCGCCTTCGACGATTCGCACCGAATCGGGGGTGGTGATTGCTGGTGATAAACGGGCGACCTACGGCGAACTGGCGGACGCCGCCGGGCAACTGCCGGTTCCGGATCCGAAATCCATTACGTTCAAGGAAGCCAAGGACTGGAAAGTCATCGGCAAACCGACCAGGCGCCTCGACACCCCGGAAAAAATCACCGGCCGCGCCAGGTTCGGCATGGACGTGCAGTTCGACGGTTTGATGACGGCCATGGTCGCCCGTGCGCCAGTGTTCGGGGCGACGGTCAAATCTTTCGAAGGCGCTGAAGCGCTGGCGGTGCCTGGGGTGCACAAAGTGCTGCAGGTGCCGACCGGTGTGGCGGTGATTGCCGATCACTATTGGGCCGCGAAACTCGGTCGCGATGCGCTGAAAGTCGATTGGGACCTGGGGCCGAATGCGGATCTGAGCAGTGAAAAATTGCTGGAAAGCTTTCGCAAGTTAGCCACCACGCAAGGTACATCGGCCAGTCAGGCCGGCGATGCCAAGGGCAGTTTCAGCAAAGCCGCGAAGAAGATCGACGTCGAGTACAGCGTGCCGTTTCTGGCGCATGCACCGATGGAACCACTCAATTGCACGGTGAAAATCGGCGCCGAGAAATGTGAGATCTGGACGGGGACGCAATTTCAGACGCTGGATCAGATGGTCGCCGGCAAGATCACCGGGCTCAAACCTGAGCAGGTGGAGATTCACACCGAGTTCCTCGGCGGCGGCTTCGGCCGGCGCGCCAACCCGACCTCGGACTTTGTCGCCGAAGCGGTGCAAGTGGCGAAAGCGGCGGGCCTGCCGGTGAAAACCGTGTGGTCCCGCGAGGACGATATTCGCGGCGGTTATTACCGCTCGATGTTCCTGCATCAGGCGCGCATCGGCCTGGGTGCCGACGGCATGCCGCTGAGTTGGCAGCATGTGCTGGTCGGCCAGTCGATCATGACCGGCACGCTGATGGAAGCGACCATGGTCAAGAACGGCATCGATCCGACGTCGGTCGAAGGTGTTGCCGATAGCCCGTATATCAAAGGTATGGCGAACCATCAGGTCGACCTGCATTCACCACAGACCGGGATCAATGTGCTGTGGCTGCGTTCGGTGGGGCACAGCCACACGGCATTCGTCATGGAGTCGCTGATCGATGAAATGGCCACGGCGGCGGGCAAGGACCCGGTCGAATACCGACGCACATTACTCAAGGAGCATCCGCGACATTTGGGTGTACTGAATCTGGCGGTGGAAAAGGCCAACTGGAAAGCGCCATTGCCGGACGGACATGCGCTCGGCGTGGCAGTGCATGAGTCGTTCGGCAGTTATGTCGCGCAGGTCGCGGAGGTGTCCCAAGACAATCTAGCGATCCGTGTACATCGCGTGGTGTGCGCCGTGGATTGCGGGATCGCGGTCAATCCGCAAAGCATCGCCGCGCAGATGGAATCGTGCATCACCTTTGGCTTGGGCATGGCGCTGCACAGCAAACTCACGCTCAAGGACGGCATGGTCAAGCAGTCCAACTATCACGATTATCAGGTGCTGCGGCTCAACGAGATGCCCGTGGTCGAGGTGCACATCGTCCCCAGCAGCGACAAACCCGGCGGCATCGGCGAGGCCGGCGTGCCGCCGACGGCTCCCGCGGTGGCCAATGCGGTGTTCGCCCTGACCGGGCAACGCCTGCGTGAATTGCCGCTGCAACTGTCGGGGGTGTGAGATGAAACGACATCTGTTGTTGGGCGCGGTGGTTTTGCTGGGGTTGGGCGGCTATGCCTCGGACCTGTTTGCCGATGATCAGGAAGCCTTGAAGGCTTTCGGCACGATTCAAAAGGTCTTCCAGAGCCCGCGTTGCCAGAACTGCCACATCCCCGGGGATTCGCCGCTGCAGTTTGACGCCGGCATCCCTCACGCGATGAACGTGGTGCGCGGCATGGATGGCAAGGGCGCCGCCGGTTTGCCTTGTGCGACTTGTCACGCCGAAAGCAACCCGCCCGCCAGTTACGGCCCCCATTCGCCACCGGGGGCGCCGCACTGGAGCCTGCCGCCCGCCGCGCACAAAATGGCCTGGATCGGCCTGCCGCCGGACAAGCTCTGCGCGATGATCAAGGATCGTTCGAGCAACGGTGACCGCGATTTTGCCGCGCTGCTCAAACACGTCAACGAGGACAAACTGGTGCTCTGGGGCTGGAACCCCGGGGCAGGGCGTGCGCCGGTGCCGGTGCCGCACGACATTTTTGTCGGGCAATTCAAACTCTGGGCCGATGCCGGTGGGCCGTGCCCGGTGGCTGGCGGTTGAGAATATGAAGCATCGCCAAATCGGGTCTACGCTAAAGCTCATTGCTGACAATGGAGTGTGCGAATGCTGGTGCCAGGAAAACCCGCCAATGAAGCGGCGCGAATTCAAGTGCTGCATGGCCTTGATCTACTCGATTCAGCGCCTGAAGAGCGCTTCGACCGACTGACGCGTCTGGCCAGGCGCCTGTTCAATGTGCCAATCGCGTTGGTGACGCTGGTCGACAAGGATCGACAGTGGTTCAAGTCGTGTGTTGGGCTGGACGCCAGCGAAACCCCGCGAGACGTGTCCTTCTGTGGTCACGCAATTCTCAATGACGACGTGCTGCTGGTGCGCGATGCTCGCGAGGACGAGCGCTTTCATGACAACCCGTTGGTGACGGGCGCACCGAACATTCGCTTCTACGCCGGTTATCCGCTGACCGTGCCCAATGGCAACAAGATGGGCACGTTGTGCCTGATCGACACCAAGCCCCGCGACCTCGATGAAGAGGAGCGTGCGCTGTTGCGTGATCTGGCGCAGATGGCCGAGCAGGAACTGACGGCCGTGCAGATGGCGAGCATGGACGAGCTGACGTTGCTGTCCAACCGTCGCGGCTTCAAACAACTGGCCCAGCACGCGCTCGACACCTGTGCACGGCTGGAGAAACCGGCGACGCTGCTGTTTTTTGACTTGAATGATTTCAAGCAGATCAACGACCTCTACGGCCATGCCGAGGGTGACAGTGCGCTGAAAACCTTCGCCGACGTGTTGCGCATCGCCTTTCGCGAGAGCGATGTGGTCGGACGCCTGGGCGGTGATGAGTTTGTCGCGCTGCTGACCGGCTCCAGCCATATCGAAACTAACGCGATCATGGCGCGACTCAAGGAAATCCTCGAAGAGCGCAACGCCACGCTGCATCGCGGGTATGCGATTCGCTTCAGCGTGGGTCAGATCGAGTACGACGCCAAACGCCACGAAAGCGTCGACCGCTTGCTGGCGGATGCGGATGGCGCGATGTATGCGCACAAGCAGCAATTGAAGCGCTGTCAGTAATGGCCTCATCGCTGGCAAGCCAGCTCCCACAAGGTTCTCTGGCGTATTCAAATACCGCGCTCACCGCAAAACCTGTGGGAGCTGGCTTGCCAGCGATGGCGTCAGCGCGGCCACAGCAAGCCTATTTGGGCGGTACAGCAATTGTGGGCAATAAAAAACCCGCCTGAAGAGGCGGGTTTTTTATTGGCTAAGCGAAGATCACTCTTCGATGTTGCCCATTGCGGTGGTGTTGAAGCCGCCGTCGACGTACATGATTTCGCCGCTGATGCCCGACGCCAGGTCGGAGCACAGGAAGGCGCCGGCGTTGCCGACTTCGTCGATGGTGACGTTGCGACGCAGCGGGGTTTGCGCTTCGTTGGCGGCCAGCATTTTGCGGAAGTTCTTGATGCCCGAGGCTGCCAGGGTGCGGATCGGGCCAGCCGATACGCAGTTGACGCGGGTGCCGTCCGGGCCCAAGGAGCCGGCCAGGTAACGTACGCCAGCTTCCAGCGAAGCCTTGGCCATGCCCATGACGTTGTAGTTAGGCATGGTGCGCTCGGCGCCCAGGTACGACAGGGTCAGCAGGCTGCCGTTGCGGCCTTTCATCATTTCGCGGCCAGCTTTGGCCAGAGCCACGAAGCTGTAGGCGCTGATGTCGTGAGCGATGCGGAAACCGTCACGGGTGGTGGCTTCGGTGAAGTCGCCGGCCAGTTGGTCGCCCGGGGCGAAGCCAACGGAGTGGACGATGCAGTCCAGGCCGTCCCACTTCTTGCTCAGTGCTTCGAAGACCTTGGCGATTTCTTCATCGCTGGCCACGTCGCACGGGAAGCACAGCTCAGGGCTCGAACCCCAGCCTTGGGCGAATTCTTCAACACGACCTTTCAGTTTGTCGTTCTGATAAGTGAAGGCAAGCTCAGCGCCCTCGCGATGCATGGCGGCAGCGATGCCGGATGCGATGGACAGCTTGCTGGCGCCACCGAGGCTCAGTACGCGCTTCCCGGCGAGAAAAGCGCGGTGTTGCTCCTCTTGCAGGTGCTGGCGCAGTGGC